>JAUXEL010000088.1 GCA_030620575.1 Fidelibacterota bacterium | reverse complement strand
GTTACGAACGGGAGAGCGGGAGAAAAAAAGAAAAGTCAATACGTCATCCTGAACTTGATTCAGGATGACGCCAAGAAGAAGAGCAAACAAAACTAGATTTCTCCCAACCTACGCTAAAGTACAGCCTACGTAGCCCCGAATTAATCGGGGCGCAGAAGCCCTATGGTTAGCAAGGCACTTGGCCTGACGGGTGAAGGAAGGTGAAGATTTTACATTTGCAGAAAACGGGTTTTTCCCGCTTCTCAACTTCTTGGCCTTATCTTGTTAATCCAGTTATCCTGTCTAAAGGAAATTAGGTTATCCCGTCTAAAGAAGGGGCAGTATTATTTTGTTTGCTTTCGTTTTTTAATCCAATCGCTATAGGCATTGACCTCATATTCGTCAAAAACATCAACATCATTGATACTCCGGTTCGGAATATCAAGTTTGAATACCTCACACACACGGTTATGTGTGATATGGTTTATTAATTTTTCCGAGGCACCTTTTTCACGGAGTGTTCGAAATAAATATGGCAAAACAGGAAATCCCGGAACACCGGAAGCATAAGGCGGCTCCAGTTTTTCTTTTTTCAGATGCGGAGCATGATCCGTTTCAATCCAGTCGATCCGGCCGTCGAGCAGCATCTGCATCAATGCCGTTTGGTCGGATTTACTGCGCAGCGGCGGATTCATTTTCAGCAATAATCCATCAGCATTTTCCATCATCGCATCCCAAAGCAGGAGATGGTGGGGGGTTGCGCCGCAAGTGATCTGAAAAGTTATATCTTTACGCGCGGTTTCGATGATTTTCACGCTTTCGGGAAGTGAAATATGGCAGACATGCAAAGTGCCTTTAAATCCGGTTTCCCGCGCCAGTCCAATCATTTTTGTAATGGAATGGATTTCCGCAATAGGCGGTCGTACTTTTGTATGGGTGATCGGATGTGTTGGATCCCATTTCGTCGGTAAAAAATCCGCTTCATTTTCGCAGTGAATTGCCAGAACACCCCGGTAATTGTTTTCCGTGAGAGTTTGGAATACCTTGTGCTGAGATACAGTATTCGGGATCGATAAATTGCCGGTCGATTTCCCTGCAAATAGTTTGAGTCCTACTATCTGCTGGAATTCGCGCACACATTCTACCGCTTCTGTAATTTGTGCAGGATCGGAAGTGAGTCCGCAATACAATCCGTAAAACACGGATGAATTTGCCGCTTTTGCCGTATTCAGCCGCTGGAGTACGTCACTGCGACGCAGAATAGGGGGAATGGTATTCGGCATATCAAATACGGCGGCCAAACCGATTTTTTCAGCCACACGAAGACCGTGCAGCAGAGTTTCTTTATGCTGTTGTTTTCCACCCCGTAGATGTACATGCGGATCAATCATAATTCACCAGTAGGCAGAAGCCAGTAGGCAGTAGGCAGTAGTCAGTAGGCAGAAGTCAGAAGCCAGTAGGCAGTAGGCAGTAGGCAGAAGTCAGTAGGCAGTAGGCAGAAGTCAGTAGACAGTAGGCAGAAGTCAGTAGACAGTAGGCAGAAGTCAGTAGACAGTAGGCAGAAGCCGGAAGAATAGAAGAAATCATTTCAATTAAATATCGCATTGCAAATTCATATTAACTCCTCAAATTATCAGGATCAGGCAGGAATTAAATCCAAAGGAGAGATAATGACCGTTGTCACACGTTTTGCACCCAGTCCGACCGGCTTAGTACATGTTGGCAGTCACCGGACTGCGCTATATAATTACATATTTACCCGCCAGCAGGGTGGCAAATTTATTTTACGTGTGGAAGATACAGATCAAAACCGTTATGTAGAAGGTGCGGTTGAAAATCTCTTATCGTCTCTTGAGCAATTGGGAGTCAAATATGATGTCGGTCCCGGAAAAGAGGATGAAAATGGTCCCTATTTTCAAAGTAAACGCCGCGATATTTATACAAAAGAAGTTCAAAAATTACTGAATGCAGGCCATGCATATCGTTGTTTTTGCAGTGCAGAAACGCTTGAAGCGGTTCGAAAAGAACAAATGGAAAAACATATCCCCACCGGTTATAACGGAAAATGCAGGAATATCCCTAAAGAAGAGTCTGATAAACGTGCTGAAACCGAAGATTTTGTTATTCGTTTAAAAACGCCGCAAGACGGGGTATGTGCTTTTCATGATATTGTTCGCGGTGATGTTCGAATTTCATGGTCGCAGGTGGATGATCAGGTGCTTGTGAAATCCGACGGGTTTCCCACTTACCATCTTGCGAATGTTGTGGATGATCATTATATGCAGGTAACACACATTATTCGCGGGGAAGAGTGGCTGCCCTCTGTGCCAAAACATTTGTTTTTATATGATTGTTTCGGGTGGGAACCTCCACGCATGGTACATCTTCCCTTATTACTGAATGCCGATAAATCAAAATTATCCAAAAGGCAGGGTGATGTGGCAGTGGAAGATTATCTTAAGAAAGGTTATATCCCGGAAGCATTAAATAATTTTCTCGCACTTCTCGGATGGAATCCCGGCGGGAAAAATGAAATATATTCCATGGAAGAACTCATCGCTGCATTCGATATTAATAAAATCAACAAAGCCGGAGCTGTTTTTGATGTGCAGAAATTAAATTGGATGAACGGCCAATATATAAAAAATATGGATACGGCGAAATACCTGAAAGAAGCACGAAAATGGCTGGAAAATACAAAGGTTAATGAATCAAAACTGGATACTGCTCTCATGGCGGTAAAAACGTCATTAACTACTTTTCAGGATATCCCGGATAAACTAACCGTATTTACCGGAGACCCGGCGATTCCCGATGCGGATGCAAAGGAAATGCTGGCGCTGGATTCAACCCGTACAGTCTTTACTTCTTATATAGAAAAAATCAGCATTTTGGAAGAGCTTACTGTTGATGGCTTTAAGACTGTTATGCAAGCTGCTCAGGCAGAAACCGGTGTAAAAGGAAAGCTGCTCTGGATGCCTGTTCGCATTGGTTTAACCGGCGAAATGCACGGACCTGAATTAGGGTATATTGCAGAATATCTTGGAAAAGAGGAAAATATTCGACGGATCAAGAGCTGGGAAGCAAAGAAGCAGAGAAGCTAAGAAGCAGAGAAGCAAGGAAGCTAAGAAGCTGGGAAGCTAAGAGGCAAAGAAGGTAAGCTTTTAACTTTAAACTCTTAAACCCTTAAACCCTTAAACCCTTAAACCCTTAAACTTTTAAACTCTTAAACCCTAAACCCCTAAACGCATTCATGATCACTCTCACCTCAAACGCAAAAATCAATATCGGCCTACATATTCTTGGTCGCCGTCCCGAAGACGGATATCATCTGATTGAAACCATTTTTCAGGAAATAGATTTTGCTGATGAGATCCGGATAGAGGAATTAAAAGTAGATGGCTTGTTCCAAGACCGTTTTAGTCTTAGTTGTGATGATCCGGATATTCCTGTTGACGAAAGTAATCTTATTCTCAAAGCTGTACGTGCTATGATTGATTTTTTACCGGACAATTTCGGCGCAAAGATCAACCTGAAGAAACGTATCCCTGCCGGGGCGGGATTAGGAGGCGGATCCTCCAATGCTGCAACGATATTAAGATGGCTGAATAAAAAAGCTGCCTTATGCGAAAAAGATTTAACAGACATTGCCGTGAAACTGGGTGCTGATGTTCCGTTTTTTTTGCAAGGAGGAACAGCATATGCGGAAGGGATCGGAGATGTTTTAACACCTCTTGAAATACCGAAAAACTGGTGGGCAGTATTAGTATTTCCAGAATTTGCGATTTCAACTCCGTGGGCATATGAACAACTAAAATTTTCCTTGACAGGCAAGTTAAAAAAACCTAAAATACCCAGCCAATTGGAAAAAGGATTTAATTGGCAGATATTTGAAAATGATTTTGAAGAAGCAATCATTCCTTCATATCCGGAAATCGGTGAAATTAAAGCGCGCTTATATGGTTTAGGTGCGAAATATGCCGACTTGTCGGGTTCCGGCTCGACTGTGTTTGGGATTTGCGAATCGTGTGAAATCGCGAAGCGGGTTGTTGCCGCGTTTAATAACGCTGTGATAACACGCCCGATATAAGATACCTTCGGGGGTCGTTCAATGGCAGGACAGTTGGTTTTGGTCCAACCGATCGGGGTTCGAATCCCTGCCCCTGAACACGAGAGCAAAGAAGCCTGAACATATTATTCAGGCTTTTTTTGTAGAGGAAAAAAAAGGAGTTACAATGAAAAACAGAGAACTCAAAGTATTTTCAGGGTCGTCCAATCCGAAGCTTACACAAGATATTTGTAAGGCGTTGAATCTTGAACCGGGCGCATTGACGAGCAAAACATTCTCAGATGGTGAAATATGGGTCCGTTTTGATGAAAATATTCGGGGACAGGATATTTTTATTATTCAATCGACAAGTCAACCGGCCGACAATTTAATTGAACTATTGATAATTATTGACGCGGCGAAACGCTCATCTGCTGATCGGATTACTGTTGTATTACCCTATTACGGATATGCCCGGCAAGATCGTAAAGATCAGCCGCGTGTTCCCATCTCAGCACGCTTGTTTATGGATCTAATTGTGAAAGCGGGAGCCAACCGGATTATTGCAATGGATCTGCATTCCATGCAGATTCAGGGATATGTTAATATTCCCTTCGACCACCTTTTTTCCCGTCCGGCATTTATGGCGCATTTCCGCACCAAGGGATGGCTCGAAGATCCGGATTTAGTGGTTATTGCACCGGATATGGGCAGTGTAGCACGTTCTCGCAGTGTAGCCATGTATATGCATAAGGAATTAGCAATCATTGATAAACGGCGGACAGCACATAATAAAACAGAAGCAATGAATATTATTGGAAATGTTAAAGGAAAGAAATGCCTGATCATTGATGATATGGCAGATACGGCAGGTACCCTCGTTGCAGCCGCCGCGTATTTAAAAAAGGCGGGTGCATCTGAAGTTATCGCAGTCTTTACTCATCCTGTTTTATCAGGCTCGGCAATTGAAAGATTAAAAAAATCAGAAATATCCACTATTATTACCACAGACACCATTGCCCTGCCCAAAAAGAAAATATTACCCAATATGGAAATTGTTAGTGTCGCAAATATTTTGGCATCTGCCATCAAACGTTCGCATGACAATGAATCTATCAGTGATTTGTTCTACGAATTTAATATAGAAAGTTAGCAATAAAATAGGAGATATTAGACAATGACAGAACTAATATTACAAACGGAAGTCCGCACAGAACGCGGAAAAGAAGCAAATAAAAAACTTCGAAGAAAAGGTATTATTCCTGCCGTGTTTTATCACAAAGGGAAAGCGGAATCATTACAAATGATTGAATTAGAGTTTATTCGTCTTTTAAAAGCCGGAAATCAGTTGATTGAATTAAATCTGGACGGCAGTAAGAAAAAGGCACTGATCAAAAAAATTCAGTTTCATCCCGTAACGGAACGAGTTGTACACGTAGATTTTCAAGGCGTTAGTATGAGTGAAATTGTTCAGGTAATGGTTCATTTAAATTATATTGGAGCATCCATTGGCGTACATGAGGGTGGGTTGTTTGAACCGCACATGTATGAAATTGAAATTAAATGTAAAGCCTCGGAAATCCCCAAACAATTAGATGTTAATATTGAAGAATTGGCAATTGGTGACACCTTACATGTGAGTGATCTGGATTTTGGTGATCTGGAAATTGTTTCCGGTGTGGACATGCTGGTTGCGGCTGTTGTATTACCTTCAGGTATTGGAGAAGAAGAAGAAGAAGTTGAAGGCGAAGAAGTTGAAGGTGAAGAAGGCGCAGAAGGTGAAGAAGGCGCGGAAACTAAAAGTGAATCAGAGGAATAACACATTGAAAGCTGTTATTGGTTTAGGAAGCCCCGGAAGTCGGTATCGCAAAACACGCCATAATGTGGGCTTTATGGTCCTTGATGAGCTGGCGTCGCGGTATCGTCTAAAATTTAAAGCCGGGAAAGGCAAATATATGATCGCTTTTTCTAAAAATCATGATGCAGCATTTGTGAAACCTCTTATTTATATGAATGATAGCGGTATCGCTGTAAAAGACGTATTGAAACGTTATGATATACATATGGAAGATACATTGGTTGTCTACGACGACCTTGATCTGGAACTGGGTCGCATGAAATTTAAATTAAGCGGTTCCGGCGGGTCACACAATGGAATGAAATCCATTATATATCATCTTGACAGTGATACATTCCCACGATTAAAAATTGGTATTGATGTTGACGGGCGCAGGGAGACATGGTCTTCCGTTGATTATGTGCTGAGCAATTTTTCACGTTCAGAACGTACTAAGATAAACGAAATCATTCCCCTGGCGGTCGATGCAATAGATCATTTTGTCATTCATGATCTGGAACAAACCATGAATGTATACAATCAACGTCAATTTGAACAAGAATAACATTGAAAGGAGCATATTTTGAGATATTACGAAATGCTTTTTATTGTTCATCCGAATTATGAACAAGATCGTTTAGATACGGTTGTGAACGCAGTGAAAAAAGAGATCAGCGATAAAGGCGGCAAAGTGCTGAAAGTTGATGATTGGGGTAAACGTAAATTGGCCTACTTGATCAATAAACAGCGTTATGGCAGCTATATACTGATGTACTTTGAGGTAGATCCGGAAATTATTCAAGAACTATATGCCTGGATGGAAATTCAATCTCAGGTACTGCATCAAATGATCATTCGACTTGAAGAGAAACCCGAATTATCCGAAGGAAGTGAGAATCCCGATTCTCGCAGGGCTTCTTATTCCAAAGACAAAGAACGTAAGTCTGAAGAGAAAGTAGAAAAACCGGAAACAGATGATAAGAATCTGACGGAAGAACCTGTAAAAGAAAAAGATGAAGAGATAGGAGAATAACCATGGCTTTTTCATCCAGAAAAAAAATATGTAAATTTTGTGAAAACAGAAAGATCGTCATTGATTACAAAGATTATAAAAGCTTGAGACGAGCTGTTACAGAACAGGGTAAGATCATTCCCCGACGTGTTACAGGAACATGCGCGAAACATCAGCGTGAGCTTGTCAAGGCGATTAAACGCGCACGTAATGTT
>JAUXEL010000056.1 GCA_030620575.1 Fidelibacterota bacterium | reverse complement strand
GTTGTTGCGGGAAGTGCCTCCATTTCTTCTCTGGAAACATTGGCCATACTGCCGGTGACGTCTATTTCGACTACCTTCTTTTCGGCTTCTACTATAACGCCTTCCAGACCAATAACATCGTACTGCAGTTCAAAATCAAGATATTTAGTCAGATCAATTTTTACCTGAACATCTTTAACTGTCAGGTTTTCATAGCCAATAAAACGGCTTATAATATTATAGGTTCCGGGAGGAACATTCAATATAACATAGAAGCCTTCCGCGTTCGTGGCAGCCCCCATTCCTGTCCCTTCTATAAGAACATTTGCACCGGACAGTGCCTCTCCCGTCTTACCATCTGTAACTGTTCCCATTATTTTACCGGTCACACCGGCAAACATGAAACTCACTACAAATAATAAACATAAAATACGCATTATCATTTTCATTATTTTACCTCATTGTTTAGATGAGTTTTATCTATCATTTTTATTAACCACCCTGCTTATTGTAGCTTTTAAAGTTAAAAAAAAGTATTACACTTTACAATCGATTTTATATTTTTATTTACAAAAATCATCCATTGCAACGAATAAAAAGCTGAAAAATCAAAGGGGTCTGATATCAGACCCCTTTATTGTCATTTGTTATTTTTAATTTATTTTAAATATTTGACTTGTTTTTTACCCTCTTCGATATCAACACGCTGCAGCAGAAGTCCGCCAATAATGAAAAGCAGGATAATGGCAAGAACACCGTAACGGATGCTCATATTTTCTAATTGCAGTGTTCCGATACTCAGGTCCGAAGCATTGCGGGTTATTAAAACGACAACAGCCATTAAACCAGGACCAATCACTGCAGCGAATTTTCCAAGTAAATTGAAAAAACCATAAAACTCAGCGGCTTTATTGACCGGAATAATACGTGAATACAAACTGCGGCTAATGGCCTGGATACCGCCCTGGAACAGTCCAACAGCGACTGCCAGAGCATAAAAGTGCCAAACCTGGTTCATAAAAAAGCCCATCAGAGTAATAAGCCCATATGCTGTAATTCCAACATACAGGGATTGTTTTGCACCAATTTTCTTTGCCAGTAAACCGTATAACAGCGCGCCGCCAAAAGCTACAAACTGTACAAGGAGTAATGCGACGATGAGTGAAGAGGAAGGAAATTCCAGTGCCACCCCTATTTGTATTGCCATGCGGATAATAGTATCAACACCATCAATATAAAACCAGTAGGCCAATAAAAACATCCCTACCACCTTCAAATGCCTTATCTCTTTAAAGGTGTTTACCAACTGTATCCAACCCCCTTTAATTGCTTGCCAGATCCCAAGACTTTCAATCTCGGATTTGGGTTCTTTTACCACCAAGAAAATTGGAATTGAGAACAGCGCCCACCATATTGCAACAGATAAAAAGGCGATCTTTATTGCGGTAGTACCGTCTGCAATTCCGAACATTTCCGGTTTTAGGTACATCATGACATTTACCAGGAACAGCAATCCACCACCAATGTATCCCATTGCAAATCCAAGGGATGAAACATTGTCTATTTTTTTCTCTGATGCAACGCTGGGTAACAGCGAATCATAAAAGATATTAGCACCGGAAAAGCCTATTGCGGCAATCACATACATGAAAGCAGCTTGCTGCCACTGACCCTGGTGCACCATAAACAGACCACCGGTCATGATCACGCCAATAAACGCAAAGGTAAATAAAAATTTCTTTTTGGCTGACCCTTTATCCGCAATAGCACCTAAAAACGGAGCCAACAAGGCAACGATCAGGGATGCAATGGAATTTGCGATCGCCAATCGAGCGGTTGTATCCACGCCGGAAACATTCGCACTCCAGTATTGCGAAAAGAATATGGGAAAAAATCCCGCCATAACAGTTGTAGCAAACGCTGAGTTTGCCCAATCATACATTGCCCACGACCAAATTGATTTTTTTTGATCCAACATACCAATTCCCTCCTTACAGTTATTAGTACTATTTATTTTAAAATGTATTCTTCCAATGGAAGATAATTTAATCTACCATTTTTATGCCTGCTTTCATACCAAATAATTCGGTCAACGGTAAATATCTCGGGGTTTATATTGATATCATTGAAATGCTGAACAAAATCATCATGCAATTTTTGTTTCACGCGGCCCAGAGTAATGTGGGGCGAAAAACGTTTTCCCGTATCATCAAATCCCAGTGATATATATCCGGCATTCAATTCGTCGGACAAGCGGTATACCATACCCGGAATCTGCTGTAATCCGACCCACAGCACACGCGGATCGCCTTCACGCGGGAATTGTCCAACCGTCTTAAGCTGAAGTTCAAATGCTTTGGTCGGAGTAACTATCCGGATAAATTCTTCCCGGACATCTTCCAGCATCCGCTCCGGAGTATCCCCTAAAAATTTGAGAGTGATATGCGTTAATTCGGGATCTACCCATTTGATACCCTGCGATACAGGGGCCAAAACTTCCTGTATATTCTGCAATATTGCTTTTATCGGATCAGGCAGAGGAAGCGCGATAAACGTACGTTTGTTTGACATATATATATTCTCTTTATATTTATTTGTTTTCCCGCAATATCAGACGGATCATATTTAATGCTGAATTTGCGGCATATTCTTTATTTTTGCGGCGTCCGCGGTTACGCGATAGTTTTTGCGTATGCAGTTTATTTTTATATATAAGCGCGATCCATACTGTACCTACCGGTTTTTCCGCCGTCCCGCCATCCGGACCTGCTATGCCGCTTACGGCTACCGCGATATCCGTCCCGGCAGAGGTCTGTGCGCCACGGGCCATCGCTTCAACTGTTTCCCGGCTTACCGCTCCATATTTTTCTATTAGCAACGGCGACACAGCCAAAAGACCGGTCTTTGCCTCATTACTGTAAACAATATAGCCCTGTTTAAACATGTGACTGGCTCCGGAAATATCGGTAATATAATTCGCGATTAGCCCACCGGTACAGGATTCTGCTGTCGTTAGACTCAAATTCCGCTTTCGGCACATATCAACAACGCAAAACGCCAGTGATTCTCCCTGAAGGGAAAACACGGCAGCACCTAAAAGTGCAGCTATTTTTGCATGATATTCCTTTACTGCCTGTCGTTTTTCGCCTCGTAAACGGATGGTAATACCGCGAACCGAAGGATAGTATCCCAGAATAATTTCCTTTTCAACTTCCGGGAAATGTTTTGCAATAATATCCGCTATTTCCGATTCCGGAACGCCGAATGTGTTGATCTGCCTTTCAATGTCGCTGCGATCTGAAATACCTGCGAGACGCGGCAAAATCACATTGGTCATCATTGCCTGCATTTCAAAAGGTACGCCCGGCATAATATAAAATACCTGCTTTCCCCTATGGAATATCATACCGTGTGCGGTACCGCGGGTATTGGGTATCAGTTCGGCATTATCCGGCTGCCATGCCTGTTCCTTATTATTGGGTGACGGGATACGCCCACGGAATCGAAAGAAAGCATCTATCTCGTCATAAATAGTTTGCATGAACACCAATTTCCCGCCAAAATACTCCGTAATGATCGCTTTGGTCCTGTCATCACCTGTGGGACCCAGTCCCCCGGTAATAAAAATATGCGTGCTGCTCTCCAATACTGCGTTCAATGCATGGATAATAGCGTTTTTTTCATCAGGAACCACCGTATGCCGTGCGACGGGCATAGCTATCCCCCGCAATTTTGCGCTCATCCACGATGCATTGCTGTTGAGAGTGTGACCCGCCAGTAGTTCATCCCCAATATTGATGATCTCGGCATTCATTTAAGTAATAACCTTTTATGTTAAATAAGAGTTGTAAGTTATCAATTAATTGACAATTGACAAAGGAGAATTCAAGATTAAAGAATAAAGTAAAAAGATTAAAGAAGTTGAGAAGAGTTGAAAAGTTTAAGAGTTTAAGAGTTTAAGAGTTTAAAAGTTTAGGAGTTTAGGCTTGCTCTCCGGAGGTTTACCGTAGGAGAGGTTTATGGTTTAAGGCGGCGGCTGTAATCCAGATGCATATAGGGGCTGCGATGGACAGGCGATTTTAAAATTAAAAGTAAATATTTTCTTTAGAATTCTCAAATCAGTGTTCCTTGTTCATTATTCTCGCCCAAACTCCCTGCTTATCACCCATAGCTCATCGTTTATCGTTCATGCTTTACAAGATGTCTCTTGTATCTTTAGATAAAAAGCTTCCATACTGCAAAAGCTATCAGCCAAGCCGGAACAGCGGCAAGAACATCATCAAGCATAATACCCGCGGCACCATCCAGTTGCTCCGCCTTCTTGATGATCCAGGGTTTAAAAATATCAAATAACCGAAAACAGATAAAAGCGGATATCAGAATGATCAGGTTATTTTTTGGAAGTCCAATTAAGGTCAGCCACATACCTGCAACTTCATCCATGACAAACCAGGCCGGATCTTCTATATCCCGGTGTCGTATTAAATCCCGCGCGGATATAAAACCTATTAGAAAAAGTATAAAAAATATTTCAATTTCCCATATCAGCGGCATGGTATTATATCGGAATAGAACAAATGCAATTAAAACAGTTATTAAAGAAGCAAAAGTTCCCGGAGCAACAGGAATAAAACCCACCCCGAAAAAAGAACCGATAGATGTAGCAAACCAGCGTGACTTATTGTTTTTCATGCATAGATTTTCTAAACTTAATATAATAATCAATGCCGGTATAAACGGTAAATAACATAACAACGAACAGGGTTATCACGATACCGGAACCGGTAATATAATCCGCCAATATATCATATACCCCCTCGGGTATATCCATTGATAAAACTGCGGGAATAGCGAGAACAAAACCGATAAAGATCATTTGAACGGCTGTTTTCGCTTTGGCAAGATTGCTGGTTGCAAAATGGACATCCATAATCTTGGAGCGTTTCCGTAAATAGTTAACAAAAACATCGCGTAAAAAAATCGGGATGATAACCCATAAAGGAAGAATACCAACCCGGTAAAAGGCAAAAAGCATCAAAAATACCAGTACCTTATCGGTCAGCGGATCCAATTCTTTCCCAAGTTCTGTAACCATATTCAACCGCCGGGCTAAAATTCCATCAATGAGATCTGTCAAAGCGATAACGAGATAAATAATGAAAATAATAAGGGGTGAAATTAATAAACGGTCCTGAGAATAGCGAATGAATATAATATACAGCACAACGGATATGATCATCCGAAACAATGTTAGTATATTTGGGACCTTTAGGATGTCCTTATTCATTCGGTATTTCAATTCTCCCTTCGATAGCCCGGGCAAGGGTTGCCTCGTCGGTATATTCCAAATCGCCTCCAACGGGAATACCCCGCGCCAAACGGGTAATTTTTATCGGATGTTTTTTTAATAAACGTGATAAATAAAAGGTGGTGGTATCTCCTTCAACCGAGGGATTAATGGCAATAATAATTTCTTTTATCTTATCTAAGCGCTGCATGAGGCTGTCAATAGCCAGATCATCGGGTCCTACTCCGTCCAGCGGAGAAATCAGTCCACCCAACACATGATACTTTCCTCTAAAGGAGACCGATTTTTCAAGTGCGATTACATCCATACTATCCTCTACAATGCATAAAATACTGTCATCGCGCTTTGTATTTGCACATAAATCACAGGGAATATGCTCCGTAATGTGATTACATACCGGACAGTGTGTAATTTTATCTTTCAGGTCTACCAGGGCTTTTGCAATTTGAATAATTTCATCCCGTTCTTTATTCAAAAGATAAAACGCAATGCGCCGTGCACTCTTGCGCCCGATACCGGGAAATTTAGAAAAAATGGATTCCACCCGTGTAATACCTTCAGGAATACCTGCCATACTTAATCCTTTCTAGAATCCGGGAATGTTCATCCCGCCTGTGATAGATCCTAATGTATTTTGAGTTAATTCATCAATTTTTTGCATGGCTTGGTTAACTGCTGCAAGTATCATATCTTCAATCATTTCTATTTCTTCTTCCAGAATTTCAGGAGCAATTTTAATGGATTTAACGATTTTTTTACCGTTGGCAACTACCGTGACCATTCCGCCGCCGGCGGTTCCTGTAACTTCAGTGACTTCCAGTTCTTTTTGTGCCTTTTCCATTTGTTTTTGCATCTCTTGGGCCTGTTGCATCAGTGCCTGCATATTTCCTTTTGGTAACATTATATCTCCTATTAGCATCTTGTTGTATTTCATGCTTAAGATATTTAATCAAAACGACAAAAAAAATTAAATTATGCATTAAATGGGAATAAGAGGTTTAGAGTTTAGAGTTTAGGGGTTTAGGCTTTCCCTCCCCCGAATTAATCGGGGCCAGCTGGCGGAGAAGGAGGGGTTTAAGGGTCAAAATTCCAAATTAAATGTCACAAGACGATAGCAGCAATCGCAATTATGCAGAGACAAGGTACCGCCTTGTCTGGAATTATGAGTAGAAAGAGCCGAATGGTTGAAAAGGCGAAAAGTCGAAGAATTGAAAATATTCACGGTATCGTAGAGGACTGTCCATACTTCGCTAAAGCTACGAATGACACGGCGAGACCGTCCCTTCGGCTTGATCCGACCCCGAAGGATCGGGGCGGGGCGAAGGAGGGGATTTAGAGTTTACTCTCCGTAGCTTCAGCGAAGGAGAGGTTTAAGGGTTTAGAATTTTTTCTTTAATTCCAATGCTTCTTCACTATCGGGATCAGCTTCCAATATTTTATTGCATAATTCCTTTGATGAAATGATCATATCCTGTTCATAATACGCTAATGCAAGGTAATACATAGCATTCAGGTCTGTACTGTCCCTTTCTACCGCAGAACAATAGGCTTCTATTTCGTTTTGAAAATATCCTTCATTATGGTATGCGTGTCCCATAGCAAGATATATCTCAACCTGCGGGTTTATTATAACCGTCTGACGGTATAAAACAAGCGCTTTATCTACCTGGCCGCCCCGGATATAATACGCGGCAAGATTTAATACTGCTTTTTTGTGACCCGGGCAGGTTTTTATAATTTTTTCGTACTCGGGAATTGCCAACCCTCCCCTTTTCTGACGTATATAGCTTATGGCTAAATTATAACGCGCATTACAAAAATCTTTATTCAGATCAAGGGCCTTTAAATAGTATGATTGGGCACTTCCTATTTTACCGTCCGCCAAATACAAATTTCCAAGGTTGTAGTAAATATATGAACTGTTCGGGTCAAGTTTCAAAGCAGTCAGTAATAATGGTAATGCTTCCTCGTTTTTTCCCACTGTGATATACAGATTGGCTAAATTATTATACGGGAAAGCGTAGGTTGGTCCAAAATGCATGGCCTTTTTAAAATAATATTCCGCTTTATTAAGGTTATTGAGCTTCAAATAAGCGTTTCCCAGACCGTTAATGGCAAACACATAGCTCGAATCGCGTTCAAGTGCCATATTAAAGCGCAGGATCGCTGATTCAAATTCACCTTTTTTTGATAGAATATGACCGGCTTGTACGTGCTCAATAACATTTTCGTAATATTCAAAAGGAACATAATTCTGTTCAGAGTACGCTTTATTGGTCTGCAAAAGATCATGCGCACCATAGTCAATGCTCATGGATTCCATCGTCTCATCCTGTGCAAACAAAAAAACAGACAAAAGTAGAATAAAAATAATGTTAACGTATTTCATAAATATATGGGGGTTGTGATACCGCGTGTTCAGAGTATGTGAAACGATTTTCAATTGATGATGATAAAATATCCGCCGCATCCTTATTATCAGTATGCAGGGTTACAATGTAATCACCAACATGTACCGTATCGCCAATGTGTTTATGTATAACAAGTCCGGCTTTGGGATCAATCGTATCTGACAGGAACTTTCTTCCCGCTCCCAGCGCAATTGCATCCAAGCCCAGTTGATAGGTGTCAATTCCTGATATCGTGCCTTCACGCTGCGCTTTGACATCAATTATGTGTGCTGCGGAGGGATATCGTTCCGGATTTTCCAGATACGTGATATCACCGCCTTGTTTTTCAACGATTTTAAGGAAAGCCACATAGGCGCTACCATTATCAAGCAATTGTTCCAATTCCCTGCGGATATCATCTTCAGAACGTTTAGGATCCGCCAAAGCAAGCATTTGAGTAGTCAGAACCAGGGTGATCTCCCGGACGGCATCCGGTCCTCCGCCTTGTAATACCTCCAGGGATTCTTCCACTTCCAACCAGTTCCCTACCTTATTGCCGAGCGGCTGACTCATATCAGTCAGAACAGGCCGAACCGATAATCCGTAAGCCTCGCCAAAATGTTTCAGTTGGTCCGCAAGATTTTTTGACATTTCATATCCGGTCATAAAGGCACCGTTGCCGGTTTTTACATCCAGTACCAGTCCGTTTACACCTTCCGCGATCTTTTTACTCAAAATAGAGCCGCAAATTAAAGGAATAGAGCGCACTGTGGCAGTAACATCCCGCAGAGAATACAAAACCTTGTCAGCGGGACACAGATCATCCGTTTGACCTATCAATGCACATCCGATTTCATCGGTTTGTGCCTGAAAAGCTTCAAGACTTAAATGTGTCTGAAAACCCGGGATACTTTCCAGCTTATCGAGTGTACCGCCGGAATGGCCCAAACCGCGTCCGGAGATCATGGGAACTTTGACTTTTCCGCTTGCCATAGCGAGCGGAGCAAGTATCAGTGATATTTTATCACCGACACCACCCGTGCTGTGTTTATCTGCATAATAGGTATTACTGTCAGAGAATTGAACACGCCGGCCGCTGTGAAGAATAACATCAATATAGGCATTGATCTCCTCGGGGGTCATTCCTTTAAAATATACGGCCATCAAAAACGCCGCCATCTGGTAGTCGGGTATATCCTTTTTCAGGAAACCGTTAACCAAATAGTGAATTTCGCCTTTTGTTAATGATTTTCCGGCTTGTTTTTTCTCGATCAGTGTATACGCTAACATATTGTGCCTTTATCGTTAATCATTCTTTATCCATTGCTGTATACGTTCCATCCATTTCGGCAGATGTATCGTTATACGCTCGCGAATCGCGTAATGTACCAAAATTAATCCAATGACTGCAAAGATAATATTCGCACCCCACATTGCCAGCCAGGGCGCCATCAATAAGCGGTCGGCCAATCGTTCGCCGGTCATCAATATTCCCCAGTAAATAAGGAAAAAGGCCAGACTGATGCCTCCGGAGGTCCCCAGACCGCCACGGCGCACGATCATACCCAGCGGCGCACCGATAAGCACAAAAATGATAGCCGCAAAAGGCATGGCGATCTTTTTGTGGATCTCAACAAGATATTTATTTTCTGCCTGCTGATATCGCCGACCCATATCCCGGAATGAGCGTACCCGCATTTTAGTGTTTTCAAGCTCACGTAAACGTGTGCGCAGTGCTTTCTTTTCTGTGTTGGTTAGTCCGCTAATAGTACTGGAGTCTTTTACCGCCTGCAGTGCCTGATCAGCTATTAATAAACCGTCACGGGGTTCAACTCCGCACGTATCAATTCTCGCTCCGGCAAGATTTTTAAGAATATTCAAACGGGATTTTTGCTGCAGATTCCGGTATTCATCCAATTTAACTGCCATATCGGGGATGGACATTTCCCGGTCACTGCGGTATTTGGAATCGCGGCGCCGCAATTCAAGATTTTTTACCG
>JAUXEL010000125.1 GCA_030620575.1 Fidelibacterota bacterium | reverse complement strand
CGTGGTTCAATTCATTAAACAAATATTGGGGTTTTAACCCCGGGATAAAAGATGAAATGAAAATCAAATTAACTGATCATTTTTGGCTAAATAGCCTCACAAAATTACCATTAAGCCCGATTTTTTTAATCAATTTGAAAAAGGACATTCCATTTTTCTGTAAAAGCGGCAACCGGAAATCCGATCACATTATAGAAACAGCCCTTGATCTTTTTTACAAAATTTGCGTCCAGATCCTGAATACCGTAGGCGCCGGCTTTATCCAGAGGAGAACCGCCGGCAATATATGAACGAATATTTTCATCACTCAAATTCCGAAATACCACTTCTGTGGTCTCATATTCAAGAACATTGATATTCCGCTTACGACAAATAATGCTAAATGCGGTAATGACTTTGTGCATATTTCCTGACAAAGAACGAAGCATTTGGAAAGCATCGTGCTCATCGGCGGGTTTTCCTAAAATGGTATCCTGATAAACAACAATGGTGTCCGAGGAAATGACAACCGCTTCCGGATGTTCAGCAGCAATGTTTTTACCTTTTTCCTCTGCCAGTCGACAGACATGTTTTACGGGCGATTCATTAGGATAAAAAGATTCATCAATATGCGCGGGAATAAGCTCAAATTGTAAACCTAATGCGGTCAACAATTCCCTGCGCCGTGGGGACGCGGATGCTAATATTACGGGGATATCGGGTTGAATTATCATGGTAAGATCATCATTTTATTTTGGTAGGTATAGCGTTCCGCTTGCCCTTCAATCTCAAGGACATAAAAATATACCCCGGCCGCAAGCGGATGACTGTAATCATCCAGTGCTTGCCATGGAATAGCATTAAATCCCACTTGGATCATCTGATTTTCCAGGGTCGCAACGGGTTTACCGGAAAGAGTATAAACACACAGAGATGCCAATCCGTTTATCGCGCTTGAAAAGGTAAAATCCGTCTGTTCCTGAAAAGGGTTCGGGAAATTAATTAGATTGGTAATGTAGTCGCTTTCTTCACTAAGAACAGTAAGAGAAATCTCAATCTGGGAATAATTATTATAATTGTCAAAGGCGGCAATTTCAATAAGATGATTGCCTTCATCCAGATAGTGATATACAGGAAAATTAACTACACCCAGGATATAATCATCGTTGCTGTAGGAAAATAAATCGCTTAAATCAATGGTCTGTGCCCCATTATCAATACGCATTTCAAGTACATGACCGGTGGTGCCGGTGATATTAATACCGCTTTGATCTTCAAATACAATACTTATGGTACTGGTATCGTAGACCACTGCTCCATTGCTTAGAGTATTTCCTCCAACAATGACGCTGATATCCGGTCCGGCTACATCTGAAGCTGCATCCGGGTTAATTCCGCCTACATGAATGGTATCAATTCCCGCGGATCCATCAAGTGTGTGATCAGCATTCCAGTACATCATCTTGACTTTTCCATGGGTACCATGGTATTGAATATCTTTCGGAACAAATACATGTGTGGAAAATGCTCCATTTGTAAAGGAAATATTACCGTTAAATAAACGATTTCCTTCGAGATAATATGAAATTAGCGATATGTTCCCGAAAGAATTAGACACATATTCCCGGCTCACCTGATAATCATTATCGTACACCGTAATACGTCCCTCAAAATCACCATAAGAATGGGTTGAGCCGTCCCGGTCAAGTGCGCGGCCGCTTACGGATACACGATCTAATGCCCGCAATGTATCGCGACCAACAGCATCAATTTTTCCGCCATATTGCGGGAAAGCGGGGATAAGTGTTGGATCACCGAAAAACATAAATTTCATATTGTTGTTTGTCTTAATTGTACCATACACATTATTGGATTCATTCTTTGCATACAGCATTGCATCTCCAAACAAAGGCGTGTAGGCAAAATCGGGGTTGCCGGGAAATAATCCGGTAGTAAAATCTTCTACAAATTTGACATTTGCCGAGCTAGCACTGCCATGGAATACACTGCGCACCGTCGCGATGGTAGCGATGGCTCCATTGTCCTCAAGCGTCAGAATTTCTTCTGCACAACTTTGGAATTCAGGCATATCTGATCGCCCCCAGCTACAGGTCGCGGCAATAATAAACGGATAGTGACGGTTAACATCCAGGCGCGTTAAATCGTTACGGACAAATACTTTTTCCTGTGTCCAGACCGAGGGATCTCCGTGTCCGTAAAAATTCACAAATGCGACCCCGTTTAAAAAGGTTTCCATGATATCTTCTCGCGCGCCATCCCGCCCCATAGTCTGTAGTTCAGTTACAAAACGTTCCGGATATTCAGTAAGATATACCTTCTTGGTCTGCATTACTTTAGGAAAGAAATTATTGTACAGGCGTTCCGAATCACGAATAAAGGCGGTCTGGCCAATAAAGCTTGAACCTTGTGCCGCATCGGTCGGATCATCCGCCACCAGCATGGTATTCAGCTGCCACTCACCGGGATATTCCTTGTTGTCGTATTCAATAATTTTATCAACTACTGCCCGGATTTCGTCAATGCTGTTGGCAGTGATGCGTCCAATGGCCATATCGTTTGTCACATCATCTACGCTATTTACCATCACAAATATATCATCGCATGGCCACATAAGACCGGATTCATAAAGATAAGGAATATAGACCGGCGTTGAAAAAATACGGTTTTGGTAATCATAATGTCCATCACCAAACAGCAGAACATATATCGGCCGGGGCGCAGGAGCATTATGGTACATATTACTTAAAAAATGCCGGATCGCAAAGGGATCACGGTTCCCGGCATTAAACTGATCAACAATTTCTGAATAGGTCTTTACTAAAGTATTTAATGGCTGGATACTGCGATTTTCTTTAAATGAAGCAAGGCGTTGGGCTTCAGATAAAAAAGCGTCCGGTGTGATGATGATAAAATCAACCTGCGAAGCATGGTCTGCCGTATTTACAGGTATAAAATCCGGTAACAGTGAAATTGACGGCGGAGATTTAAAGTGCCCCTCATTCACAATTAGATAAGAGCTGCTAACGTCTCTTGCCGGAATATAAATATCACCGCCTGATCCTCCGAGCGGGAAATAATCTGTTTCAAAGGGATCATCTACATCAAAGACATAGGAAAGCGAGCTTGTTAGTCCGCTAACGTGCACTTTTCTTGCTTCGGTATTTTTCATGAACCACAAACGCAAACGCCCGTCAATAGCTTCCGGGGCTAAAGGATAAATAATATCAATATAATCCAAAAAACCTTCGCTGGTAGAAAATTCTCCGCGATACGTGATATCCAAGGTAAAATCTTCATCGAGAAGATGGTTGGCAAGTTGTAATTCCGTTTTTTCATTTACACTGCTTTCATAATCATAATCATCAGAACTTTTTGCGTTTGAAGCATATACCTGATACAGCAGTGAGTCGGATAAATACGTTTTAAATTCATGAGTACCCGGGGTTGTTAACCCGAATGCGAGACGCAATGCACCCGGGACCAATTCATTATTATAAAGGTTATTCAAATAGAAAGAATAGTTATTATTTGCCGACAGACGTTCTCCAAGCCAGAGCTCACCCCCTTTTCCCGGATTGATAAGTTCCTGCTCATGGTGCAAACACTGATATGTATATTCCTGTATTTGCTCGGATCCACTGAAAATCGGGGTATCTAATTCCATGCGTTTGGGCGTTGTTGCGGCAGTACCCACAAACAGGCGAAAATGCTGATTGCTTTCATAGGAATTGCGAATAAATTTCATGTATCTGATATCTGAAATAGATGTTTCCCGTTCCCAAATCGAGTTACTCGAAGCATAAAACACCCATTGATCGTCTTCATCCTGCGAGGAATCTAAAAATAGCATTGGGACTTCTTTTAAATGAAAATCCGCACTGTCCGGAAAGGTGTTCTTCAGGGGCATGCCGAATGTCCGGCCGGCAAAAAGATATAGACGACTATCCTCAATATTTCCACTCACACCCGCGGTTTGCAGATCGCTGCGATGTATCGCGTATATCCCCTCTTCGTTTATACTGATATCCAACCATTCTCCGGTAAATACAGTGGTTTTTTTAAACCTTGGTGGCTGGACTGTCCGGCTGTATTGCAGTCGGTCGGCATAAACACTATTCATAAGAAACCGGTTCATTTTATCCGGCGGCGCCGCATCCAATGCCGTATGGAAGTCAATTTCCACATTCAGTTTGCGTGCGATCTTACCGTCTGATAGAAAGGGATTAATAGTCAAATAGACAAAATCAAGATCACGGTATTTCATAATATCGCTAAGATGGTAGAGTGCTTGTTCCTTGACTGTGTGCTGTACATCTTCAGTCTCCAGAATCTGTACATACACTGTCGGCAGCTGCTCGGCAATAGCGATGGGCAGTTGAATTATTTCATAATAAATATTATCCTGCACCAGGATATTGTTGGAATAATCGAAGGTGTAGCGTGTTAATTCCTGTTCTTGTTCAATCCATTGATATGTGTGGAATTCACCTAAATCGATATGGGCTGTGAGGGTGTGAGAACTCGGGTAGGAAACATTTACACCCCTGGATGCGGCAAATGCAAGCACAAAAGACAGGGAAAATATGATATATGTTAATCGTTTCAATACGCGCATCCTCAATATTATATCGTTTTACCTGTTACGGATAACGATGTTCCTAATTTACTCCTTTTTTTTTTCTATTGCAAGAAAAGGTACGGGGTTTAGAGTTTAGAGTTTCCGTCTTCGTCCGCCTTACGGCGTGACTACGCCGGACAAGTAGGGTTTAGGGTTTAGGGTTAAGAGTTTAGGAGTTTAGAGTTTAGGAGTTTAAATAAGCCTGTCATCTCGACCGGAGTCACCGCAGAAAGATGAGTATTCAGTGAATCGAAAAATATAAAACAAACCCGTTGTGTGAAACACAAATTCAAGTCGCAAATTATCAAAAATACCATAAATAATGTCATCTCGACTAAGTCCGTCAGCTGACG
>JAUXEL010000116.1 GCA_030620575.1 Fidelibacterota bacterium | reverse complement strand
CCCGATATTCATCGGGACTATGCCGGGTAAGCGGTTCACGGTTTACGACTCACGCTCTTATTTCTTCTCTTTGCCTTATCCGGTTGATCTTGTGATCATGTCCAAATGTATTCTGTCCGGTTCACTTTTTTATTCCAAAAGCGTATAATATTTTTTATCTTACAAATTGTGATAAGTATTGAATAAATAAGCATGGAGCAATCATGTTAATAGAATCAATTTCAGGTATCCGGGCGACTGTCGGTGACAGTCTGACGCCTTCAGATGTTGTGGACTATGCGGCCGCATTCGCGCAACGGATAGGATATGGCACCATTATTATCGGTCGTGATTCCCGCGTATCCGGAAAAGCTATTTCAGATATCTTTGCCCGTACCTTGCAGTGGATGGGATTGGATGTGATCGATATTGATATTGTCCCCACTCCCACAGTGCAGCTAATGGTAGAATTGTTGAACGCGCAGGGCGGTATCGTCATTACGGCGAGTCACAATCCCTTCCCGTGGAACGGAATAAAATTTATCGATAAAACCGGGCTTTTTCTCGATGTCGATCAGGTTGCCGCGGTATTAAAAAATAAAAAAGAAAAAACATGGATATACAAGTCCTCCGGTGAATTCGGCGGCTATACGGAAAAATTTGGCGCTATTGACATACATATAAATAATGTCATGGCTATCCCCTATGTGAATGTCAAAGCGATCCGCGCACGCAAATTCAAGGTTGTTATTGATGCCGTGAACGGCGGTGGATCCATTGCCCTCCCTGCCCTATTGGATGCTTTGGGCTGTGAAGTTATTGAAATCAACTGCGTACCCGACGGTTATTTCCCCCATACACCCGAACCGCTGCCGGAAAATCTGACAGATCTTCTAAATACAGTAAAAAAGCACAAGGCAGATATCGGTCTGGCAGTTGATCCCGATGCGGACCGGCTTGCCGTGGTGGATGAAAAAGGAAATTACCTTTCCGAAGAATATACATTAGTCATGTCTGTTGATACCGTTCTATCACAATGCAAAGTTCCTGATCCGAAAGTGGTTACAAATCTGTCTACCACACTCGCCGTTAACAGGGTTGCCGAGAAGTACGGTGCAGAGGTTCTGCGGACCGCTATCGGGGAGATCAATGTTTCCAAAAAAATGAAAGAAATTGGCGCGGTTATCGGCGGTGAAGGCAATGGCGGCATTATTTCTCCGGATTCGCATCTCGGACGCGATTCGTTGGTCGGCACCGCGATGGTATTACAATTTCTTGCTGCGGATACACGTCCATTAAGCGAAAAATATGCTGATCTTCCTCAGTATAAAATGAGTAAAAAGAAAATCGAGATTGCAGGACATGATCCGGAAAAAATATTAGCAAGATTAAAAGAAAAATTTGCAGCTGAAAACATCAATACTGTCGACGGCTTAAAAATTTCCGGGCAGGACAGTTGGGTGCATATGCGCAAATCCAATACAGAACCCATTATGCGGGTTTACAGTGAAGCGCCTACCACGGAAGAAGCTGATGCACTTGGAAAACGATTTTTAAATGAAATCAAAAATTTAATGGGATAAAAGCATGAATATAGCATCGTATATCGATCATACCTTATTAAAACCGCAAGCTACACGATCTAATCTGGACATTCTGTGTCAAGAAGCCCGGAATCATCATTTTGCGGCTGTATGTGTCAATCCGTGCAACGTAGCTTATTGCGCGAAACAACTCAAAAAATCGGATGTCAGGCTCGCTTCGGTAGTCGGATTCCCTCTTGGCGCATCGAACAGCGTCATAAAAGCAGCAGAAACACGTCAGGCGGTCGCTGACGGCGCCGATGAGATAGATATGGTCATCAACATCGGGGAATTAAAGGATGGTGACGAGAAACGGGTTTATGAGGATATTCAGGCTGTAGTTAGCGCGGCAGAGGGAAAGACCGTCAAGGTCATCCTCGAAACCTGCCTTCTAAGCCATGAAGAAATAATAAAAGCCTGTGAATTATCCAAGCAAGCGGGTGCTCACTTTGTTAAAACCTCTACCGGATTCAGTACCGGCGGCGCCACGGTAGAAGATGTCGCCCTGATGAAAGCCACAGTGGGTGATGACATGGAGGTAAAAGCCTCCGGCGCTGTGCGTTCATACGATGATGCAATGAAGATGATAAAAGCCGGTGCAACACGTATTGGCACCTCTTCCGGCATAGCAATATTGAAGGGCGGCAAAGGCGAATCAGATTATTGATTCCTATTGGATTTTCTGTATCTATTTCCTATATTCGCCAGTCAATTATGCAGCCGTGGCGGAATTGGCAGACGCACCAGACTTAGGATCTGGCGCCCTCAGGGTGTGGGAGTTCGAGTCTCCCCGGCTGTACGAAAAAATAACATGAATTTGTGATATAAAATGAAAAAACACTCCGTATATAGATTGGTCGCATTTATATATCTTGCTCTGCTTTTCTTATTCCTGCTTTCCGGATGTAAAAAAGGAACAGTCGAAAACATGAGCGAAGCCACTGTAAAGGCATATCAGCCAAATATTGAACGTTTATCCCGGCATTATCAGGAAATCATTGATATAAACGGCGACGCGGTGGTGGATACGGCTATTCTTATTGACGGAAATGACAATAAACTTTTTCTCGTCTGTTCAAAGGACAGGCAATTAAAAATCATTGCATTTTATGATATATCCGCCTCAAAATACGGCTACGGATCAGAGCGTGGAAGCAATCAGACGCCCTGGGGCATACATGAAATTGCCGGAAAATACGGAGACGGAGAAGTTCCCGGTATGAGTTTTTACGATCGTAAACCCACGGGAGAGATCGCCACTATTTATACTGATACCACAAATGTGGAGATCGATCCGGTAACCAGCCGCATTATTTGGTTAAACGGACTTGAAGACCTTAACCGCACTTCTTACTGGCGGTTTATATACATCCACGGCACCCATGAAGAGGGATTGTTGGGAACACCGCAATCCAAAGGGTGTATCAGAATGCGGAATCGTGAAATTATTGAATTATTTGATTTAACTGATACAGGAATGGTTGTAAATATTATCCGACCGGAATCCTATTCAGAGACGGAGGAATAATGAAAAAAATATGTGTTGTCGGCACAGGGTATGTAGGGCTGGTAACTGCAGCAGGACTGGCTGATTTCGGGAATTCAGTTATCGCTGTCGATATTGATGAATCGAAAATTGAAATTCTGAAAAATGGCGGTATTCCAATCTATGAGCCCGGGCTTATTGAGGTTGTTGAACGCAATGTAAAAGCAGGCCGTTTATCATTTACCACAGATATTGATACAGCGATCCGGAAATCCAATGTCATTTTCTCCGCAGTGGGAACGCCCCCCGGCGAAGGCGGAGAAGCTGATCTGCGCGCGGTATGGGCCGTTGCAACATCCTTTGCCAAAAATTTAGATTCCTATAAAGTGTTTATTAATAAATCAACTGTTCCGGTAGGTACCGGTCAGAAAACTCAGGAACTTATCAAGGAAAAATCCCGGGGAAAAGATTGCTTTGACGTCGTTTCCAATCCGGAATTTTTACGTGAAGGCACTGCGGTCAGTGATTTTTTAAATCCGGACAGGGTGGTGGTCGGCAGCAAAAGTGAAAAAGCTCAAGCCATCATGAAAGATGTCTATCATGCCCTTATTATCCGCGGTGTACCCTATGTTGGAACCAATATTAAGAGTGCCGAATTAATTAAATACGCCTCCAATGCTTTTCTTGCCGTAAAAATCACCTTTATCAATGAGATGGCAAATCTCTGTGATATCGTGGGCGGTGATGTTAACGAGGTAGCAAAAGCGATGGGACTGGACGGGCGTATCTCTCCGAAATTCCTGCATGCAGGCCCCGGATTCGGTGGTAGTTGCTTTCCAAAAGATACGATGGCTCTCGTGGAAATATTTAAAGAAAACGGCCTTCATTCCCAAGTGGTAGAAGCTGCAATTGAGGCAAATGAGCTGCAAAAACAGCATGTAGTTACTAAATTGAAATCCGTTTTACCGGACTTAAAAGGCAAAACCATCGCGATACTGGGTCTCGCTTTTAAACCCAATACCGACGATACCCGTTTTTCACCCACAAAAGTTGTTATCTCGCTTTTAGAAGCTGAAGGCGCGTGTGTTCAGGTCTTTGATCCGGTTGCAAGTGATGATTTCCGCCGGGATTTTCCGGATCTTGATTATAAAAAAGATGTCTATAAGGCGATAGAAGGTGCTGATGCGCTCATCCTGATGACCGAATGGAATGAATTCCGCAGTCTGGATATGGAACGCGTCAAATCCTTGTTAAAATCTCCCATTTTTATTGATACCCGCAATATTTACGATCCGCGAGACATGAAAGAAAAAGGATTTACCTTTGTCTGCTCCGGACGCACAAAATGTTACTTATAGGATGAAGATGCTTAAACTACCAACAGCCATCCCGGATGTCATTCATCTCCGACCGGTATTATATGCCGACTCGCGGGGTGATTTTATGGAAATGTATCAGCAGGAGCAATATGCTAAACTGGGTATTTCCATAGACTTTGTGCAGGATAACCTTGTGCATTCCAAAAAAAATGTGTTTCGCGGAATGCATTTTCAGTTACCGCCCTATGAGCAGGCTAAACTTATCACTGTTATTTCCGGGGAAATTCTTGATTTTGTTTTAGATATGCGTTCGAATTCTGATACCTTTTTAAAACAGGTCTGTATCACGCTTTCTGCCGCCGAGAATGATCAGCTTTATATTCCTGCCGGTTTTGCCCATGGCTATTATGTCCTATCCGAAAATTCCTGTGTTTCATATAAAGTATCAAAGCCCTATGCACCGGAATATCAGGCAGGTATTCGTTGGGATGATGAACAGCTTGGCTTGGCAAAATATATCAGCAGTCCAATTTTATCGGACAATGATAAAAAGCTACCTTCACTAAATGAGATACTATCCAAATACACACTTTAATATTGGAGAGTTTATTGTTTTGTGTTAATGTTAACGTTATTTTTGCAAATAAATTATTATAGGAGTCATGAATGACCTTTTTAGAAAAATTAAAAACAAAAGACACACAATTTTGCGTTATCGGGTTGGGTTATGTCGGACTGCCTCTCGCGGTTGAAGTTGCCAAAGTCGGTATTCATGTAACCGGGATTGAAATTGATACGGAAAAAGTCGAAAAGATCAATCGCGGCGAAAATTATATCGGGGATGTAAAAGACGATGATCTGAAAACAGCAGTTGAAAGGGGACTGATTACCGCAACAACCGATTTCAGTGTTATAAAAAACATGGATGTGGTCAGTATTTGTG
>JAUXEL010000167.1 GCA_030620575.1 Fidelibacterota bacterium | reverse complement strand
TTAATTATTTTGAGATCTCTCCATGCGTCCGTCAGCTGACGGACTTAGTCGAGATGACATTATTTATAGTATTTTTGATAATTTGCGACTTGAATTTGTGTTTCACACAATGGGTATTCAAATCAATTTTATATGAAAATGATCGATATTATGTTCAAAAACTTGAGGCAAGTTTTGTGTTTTTAGTGTGTTTTTGGCGTATTTTTAGTGATATCTGTGATCGAGAACACAATTTTGCATAAAAAAACTTGGGGCAAGTTTTTTTTGTTTTGTCTCAACTTCCTGATTATCAATACTTAAGTCTATTTACGCTTCTATTATTCGACTCTTCAACTTTTCGACTTTTTTCGCATATCTTGTGCATTATTTATTCAAACAACCCTACATGTTGTGTGTAAATAATATTTTTTATTTTTGACTTTGTTATAAAATGCTCTTATCTTTCTAATTGGAATTAGAGGGTTCTGTGAAAAAAAATATCGGTATTATTCTTATCGCTTTCATGGCGCTGTCAGGTTTTTTGTCAGCAAATGACCGCTATCCGGTTACTTTTCATAAGCCATTTACATCGGTTGCGGATTATGTGCATTATACGACAGTTGGGCAAATGGGATTGACCATTACGAATTTTGGTGTTTTGGGTGAAGGGTATAATAATCCAAACCAACCAAGTTGCATGTACAAACAATATCCCGACAATCTCAAAGAACAAATAGAACACATGTCCTATGGCGGTCTTTGGGTCGGTGGCAAGGTCAATGGCGAAAAACGTGTTAGCACCGCAATTGTTGATGGGGTTTTTGATTACGGTTCTGCAGGATTTGAATTTACGGATAACGGCGATTCCATTTCTGAACGTTCTTCCATTCCAACTTCTCCGGTTTATTCCCCCCATGCAATATCCCATCAGGATTTCATGGCTACCTTTCATGACGAAGGGGAAGTCGTGGACCATAAGCCCCTGCATATTCAGGTGGACATTACCAGCTACGCCTGGAATTTCAGTTTTACCGATGCATTTGTCATATTGAATTATCACATCACGAATATCAGTTCATCTACCATTGAAGATGTATTTGTCGGTATTTGGGCAGATGCTGCAGTCGGGAACATGAACTATACCAGTATCTATGAACCCGGCGGTGGATGGTCCTGGTATGACAATTTAAATGGATTCGATGAATCGGTATTTGACCCCATCCCGGAAGATGAATTTCAAGGTCTTGATCGCGACATCGCATACCAATATGATGAAGATGGCGATAATGGATACGCCCAGAGTTACATCGGCTTCAGTTTTTTAGGATCTGAAACGGTTCCCCGTGCGCATTGGGATACTTATTACAATCAATGGATGTGGAATACCTCATCCAATTTATTTTATCCGGAATACTTTCTTCCGCTAACCGATGAAGAACGTTATGATAAACTCAGCAATTCCGCCCCAAAACACCTTGGTGATGAGGCCTATACAGAGGCAGGTTACCCGGCTGCAGCTGCCAGCTGGATGATCCTGATCGGTGCCGGACCCTTTGGTTCCATACCTGCCGTAGCAGACAGTTCTTCCTGGGAATTACCGCCCGGTGCTTTCATTGATGTTGCTTTTGCCGTCATCGCCGGATCTTGGGCAAATGATGGTGCCGAGGATAATGCGGCACGCCGCAAATTACTCCGGGTCAATGCGGATTGGGCACAAAAAGCTTTTAACGGTGAAGACAATAATGGAAACGGACGTCTCGATAACGATGAAGATCAAAATGACAATGGTCTTTTAGATCGTTTTGTCTTGCCGGCCCCGCCCCCCTCTCCAAAATTACATATCGTCTCTGAAAAAAGTAAAGTGACTTTATATTGGAATAATATTCCGGAATTTGCTGAAGATCCCATTTCCCGTGAAAAAGATTTTGAGGGATATAAAATTTATGCCAGAAGAAAAACCTCCGGACTTGCTGCGGAATGGAGTCTTCTCGCAACTTTTGATTTGGATAATGAATTTGGTTATAATACCGGGTTTGAATATATCCGCATAAAAGATGAATTTGATAATCCATCCTATGAAATTTTCGGACAGGATACCTTTTACTATAAATTTGAGAATAGTAATCTCTTAAACGGTTGGCCGGATAAAAACATTTTTGCAGTGACTTCCTATGATAAAGGTGACCCGAATACCGGTTTGGAATCATTAGAATCCAGTCAATTAGAAAACCGTATCACCGTCATTACCGGACAACAGTCCATTGATGACCAAACAACGAAAGTGGGCGTTTACCCCAATCCCTACCGCGTAAATGCTATATGGGATGGATCCGGTGTACGCGATCGCATGATTTGGTTTACCGGTCTGCCCGAAGAATCCATTATCCGCATATTTACCATATCCGGGGAATTGGTTAAAACGATCGAACATCATGCTGCTACTTATAGCGGTGGTGAAACCCGCCGTCTGCAGGAAGGCTTGGGCGCAAATACCGTCTATTCCGGCGGAGAACATGCCTGGGATGTGATTACTGATGATGATCAGGCACTGGCAACCGGAATGTATATTTTTGCCGTAGAGAACGTAAGTACAGGGTATATAAAAACCGGAAGGTTTTTGATTATAAAATAGAAATCAAAATTCAAGGAGAAGAAAATGAGAAAAGCTTTGTTAATTGTTATGGCTCTCCTGCTGACCGTTGCCGGATTCGCGACAACGATTAGGGACATCCAGTATACGACTGATGTCAGTGGAGATTCACCATTGAAAGACCAGGTGGTTACGGTTTCCGGTATTGTTACCGGTGAGCCTTATGCCTTTGGCGGAAGCCAAATGTACATTCAGGACGCACCCGGCGCCTGGAACGGCGTATACGTTTATCTTGGCGCCAACATTAGTACCTTTGTTGCCGACACGGTTATTGTTGCTGAAGGTGATTCCGTTACTATTACTGGTACGGTAGCTGAATATAATGGATTAACCGAAATCGTAAGTGTAACATCACTAATTGTTGAAAAAGCAGGCGTTGGTTGTTTTTTGCCAACAGTTGCTCCGACCGATTCACTGAATCAGGAAAAATATGAAGGCTGTTTAGTCACCGTTGAAAATGTTGCTATTACCAATGCAGATGCCGGCTGGGGTGAATGGGAAGTCAATGACGGAACCGGGGCACTCTTAATTGATGACGACGGAAATGCGCCCTATTATTTCTGGCCCGCAGAATATGACAGCTGTATTTCAATTACCGGTGTGCTAAATTACTCCCATAGTAACTATAAAATTGTCCCGCGCCTTGCATGGGACATTGTTGAAGG
>JAUXEL010000085.1 GCA_030620575.1 Fidelibacterota bacterium | reverse complement strand
CCGATGGGATTTTCTGGACGGTAAATGATAATTTCTGTGTTCCGGATTCCCTCTATCATGAAGAAAAAAATCCCGATGGTAAATATAAATTAGCCCAACTTGTAAAAATGAATGAAGCCTTATTTGATATGGCCACGTATTTCAATATCCCTATGACTTCCGGTAAGGACAGTATGAAAAATGACTTCAAGAGAGGAAATGTGAAAATCTCTGTTCCTCCGACCATTTTATATTCGATGGTTGCCAAAATTGATAATGTACGCAGGACCATTACTTCTGATTTTAAACAAACGGGAGATATTATTTATCAGATCGGTAAAACATACAATGAACTTGGCGGATCTGAATGCTATGCCTTGTTTGACGAATTGGGCGCGAACGTTCCTAAAGTCCGAAAAGCCGACGCAAAGCGCATTTACGAGAAGATGGCGATCGCCAATGAACGATCCTTACTGGCATCGGCTCACGATATGTCTGACGGCGGTTTATCCGTTGCGTTGACCGAAAGTGCGTTTGGCGGTCAGACCGGATGTAAAGTTGATATTTCCGAGACGGAAATAGGTTATTTGGCCGAACTGTTTTCAGAATCGCACTCGCGGTTTGTTGTCAGTATCGATCCAAAAAATGCTACTGCTTTTGAAGTTGTTTTCGGCAATGATTGCCGGCGGCTGGGAACAGTAACGGACAACGATAAAATGACGATCACTATTGGGGGCGAAGATGTGATCAATATGGATGTAAAGTCATTATTGGAATCCTGGAGAAATGGATTAACACGTTAAGATCTGCGATATCCGTGATATCTGCAGTAAATATAAAGGGAAGAGCATGGTGAAAGCATTAGTTGTAACAGGCTTTGGGATCAATTGCGAAGAGGAAATGGCAGCTGCCTATCGCTTAGCAGGAGCTGAAGCTGTTATTTTACATTTAAATGAACTCTTTCAGGAACGGGATTCGATTCACAACTATGATATTTTAAATTTTCCGGGAGGTTTTTCATTTGGTGATGATATTGGATCTGCAAAGGTTCTCGCGAATAAATTTAAATTTAAAAAAATGCTTTCAGGAAAATTATTTATTGATGAAATCGCAGAATTTTTAGCTAATGGTAAGTACATTATTGGTGTATGCAACGGATTTCAGGCATTGGTTAAAATGGGTTTGTTGCCAAATATTTCAGGGACATTTGAACAAGAAGTAACTCTGACCCGTAATGATTCCGGAAAATTTGAAGACCGCTGGGTCCACTGCCTGATCACGGCGGACAATCCAACTTCCTTTCTTAATGATCCTGAGGTCAGCGGTATGGATCTACCTGTCCGCCACGGCGAAGGTAAACTCATTATCCGGGATAAAGAGATTAAAGATGCCATTTTGGATAAAAAATTGAATGTTTTAACTTACGCGGATAAAAATAACAACCCTACTGCGGATTATCCTGCCAATCCCAACGGGTCGGAATTACATTGTGCCGGATTGTGTGATCCCAGCGGGCAGGTATTTGGACTGATGCCGCATCCGGAAGCATATTTATCGCTCTATAACCATCCGAACCGGGAAAAGAAAAGACGGGAAACCCCCGGAATTTCTGAAGAAGGAGAAGGACTGGTCGTATTTAAAAATATTGTGAAGAAAATAAAAAATACAAGATAAAAGATAAAAGATATGTCTACACCCTTGAAAAAAGAAAAACATCGTCGTTTACGGATATCGGAATATTACCAAAGCGGAGGGCAGTTTGTTGTCCGCATATTGATGGGATTGGGAACATATATTGTCTTACGGATCGGTATTTTTGCCATACTGATGAAAAAGTATGGATTGCCGGCTTTTTTATCTGAGGCAAGTGCAGAAGTTATTATTCTTATTGTAACCGCATTGATGCTTATACTTCTTCCATGGATGAAAAAAACGCGTCTGCAGCTCATAGTATCCATCTGGATGCCGATAATCGCATGCTTTGCTTTTGTTGAATGGGTCACATTCTTTATGTCCCTCAGTAGTGCTGAGTACATGGATGCTATTTACGGAATATTGCCCTATGTGCTGCCGCTGACCTTTTTTGTTATTATCTGGCTGGCTGATCTATCATCACGTATCTGGCATATCATAACGAGCGTTTTGCTTATTCTGTTATGTATTTTCTGGATTTCCGATATACCAAAAACCTTGCAGCAGGTTCGTGAGCTGCACCCGATAATAAGTTCATATGAACAGTTTTATCAAACATTGCGCATAGATCATGAAGTACCTGCAGATTCACTATGTGTAGCGAAAGACAGCGAAGGCGTACACAGCAAATGGACTTTCATCAATGTACAGGTCAGTGATTACCGTATCGATGATTCGATCCCTGATATACAAGTTCTGGAATATGTAAAACAGCTTGATATTGTAATTCCCGGACTCTATTCCCGTTTGCCGTATTCCAGGCAGCAACTGACCTTTAATTCTCTGGAAGATGCAGATTATCGTTATTTCTATAAATATACCACCCAACGCCATATTGTTTTAGATGATTTTATTTACAATGGGGATGAATTTTTCAGAGCCGAATATGCAAACGGAAAGCAGGTATTTTTAGATAATGTTGTTGTGCGAAAAAAAATGAAAGGATCGAGATGATCAAACTGAAACGTGCACTGATCAGTGTGTCGGACAAAACAGGCATTGTAGATTTTGCCGCAGCCCTGGAACGACATGGATGTGAAATCATTTCTACCGAAGGGACAAAAAAAGTATTGGAGGAAGCCGGAATTGCCGTCACAGATATCAGCAATGTTACCGGAAATCCCGAAGCTTTTGGCGGCCGCATGAAAACCATCTCCTTTCAAATTGAATCCGCATTGCTTTTTGACCGTGAAAAGGATGCAATAGAGGCCTCGGAGCTTGGTATAAAGCCGATTGACATGGTTGTATGCAACTTATACCCCTTTGCAAAAGTGAGGGCACAGGGCGCGGATTTGCCTGTTTTGATCGAAAACATTGATATTGGCGGTCCCACTATGCTGCGTGCCGCTGCTAAAAATTATAAATATGTCGCTACGGTAGTGGATCCGGAAGATTATCCTGCCTTATTACAGGAACTTGCAGAGCAAGAGGGCACTCTCAGTGAAGCAACCCGTTTTTCCCTAATGCGGAAGGCCTTCAACCATACCGCGGATTATGATGCCCTTATTGCAACCACAATGGATGAGCAGGCCGGCGAATTATCTGTCCGATTTGCATTTGATCAGGCAAAAAAACTGCGCTATGGCGAAAACGCGCATCAGGAGGGGTATTTTCTGCGCCAGCGCGGAGTAGCTGACAGCTATTTCGATATAAAAGTTTTGCACGGAAAAGCATTATCATACAACAACATGTTTGATATGTACGGTGCGATCGAGTCCATCCGGGATATGCGCCAGCATGCCTGTGCCGTGATCAAGCACGCAAATCCCTGCGGATTGAGTGTGGGGGATGATCAACGAAGCGTACTGGAATATGCATGGGCAGGTGACCCGGTTTCCGCTTTCGGTTCCGTTATTGCATTCAATACGACAGTAGGCCGTGGAACGGTCGAATTTTTCTGTCTAAATGCCGAAGATAGGTCCAAAAGGAAATTTATTGAGATCATTGTTGCACCTGCATTTACGGATGATGCTCTCGAGTATCTGTATTTGCACAAAAATTTGCGTGTAGTAGAATATGATCCCCATCGCCTGACACCGTCTAAAGACATGAAATTTTTACACAATACCTTGTTATATCAGAATTCGGATCTTGAGATCAAGGGAAAAGTGGAGTATGTGACCCGCATTAAACCCGATATTGATGCCGAATTACTTGATTTTGGTCTAAAAATCGTACGGCAGTTAAAATCAAATGCTATTTGTGCAGTCCGTAAATTAGATAACGGATATTGCCAACTCTTGGGCATGGGATGCGGTCAACCAAATCGCTTGAATTCAACCGAATTGACCATAAAACGCTGTCGTGAAAATCTGAAAAACGAATTTGATGGTCGAGGGGATATCAAGACCCACATCAAGAAGAAAATGGGGGAGCTGATCTTGGTCTCCGATGCCTTTTTTCCTTTTCCCGACAACATTGACATTGCGCATAAAGCAGGTATAATGACCATTGTCCAACCCGGTGGGTCTATGCGCGATAAATCGGTCATCGATAAAGCCGACGAATTGGAGATAGGAATGATGTTTACCGGAATGCGACACTTTAAACACTGACATGATAGTCTTTAGACGGGATAACGGGATTGACAAGATATGGCTTTTGACAGGATCACAGGATTAACAAGATAATGGATTTAGACGGGATAACGGGATATACAAGATGAGGTAAAGAAAGAAAAAGATAGAATAAATTAAAAAGGGGACGAAAATGGAGATGTTATTTGAAAAACTGACAGAAAAGATTATTGGTGCAGCATATACTGTGTACAACGAAATGGGATTTGGGTATTTGGAAAAAGTTTATGAGAAATGTATGATGATCGAATTACATAAAAATAAAAATCTTCACATTGAACAGCACCGTCCAATAAAAGTAGAATATGATGGTCATGATGTTGTTGCAGATATGGTAATAAATGATCAAATTATTATTGAATTGAAATCGGTGCGCCAACTTGCTTCCGTTCATGAAATGCAACTTGTAAATTATTTGAACGCAACAGGAATGGATATTGGCTTATTGATTAATTTTGGCGAAAAGAAAGTTGATGTCAGACGTAAAATAAGAATTCTACCACATGTTAATGACTAAAACTGTGAGCAAAACCATCCCGTATATCCTGTGATCCTGTCAGAAACAATGTGATTAGGTCAAAAAAATATGATATCAGACATAAAATAAGGGTTTTACCATGTGATCATAATTAATAATCAAAAGCAAAGCCATCCTGTTAATCCTGTTATCCTGTCAACAAATTATAATCAAGTCAAAAAAATGCATAGGAGATAAAATATGAGATCCATGAAAGAAATTTCAAGTGCGCAACTGCAAAAGATTCACAGCGGCAAAGTGCGCGATAGTTTTCGGGTAGATGCAAAACGACGCTTGATCGTGGCTACGGACCGTTTATCAAGTTTTGATCAGGTATTGAATACCCGTATTCCCGGCAAGGGAGCGGTGTTAAATTCACTGGCTGCCTGGTGGTTTGAACAAAGTAAAAATATTTGTCCGAACCATCTGATCAAGGCTGTCAGTCCAAATGCCTCTTTAGTTCATGAAGCCGAACCTGTTAAAATTGAAATGATCGTTCGTGGCTATATCACCGGTTCAGCATGGCGTAAATATGAGAAAGGCATTCGTGAAGTGTCGGGGGTGTCCGTACCGGAGGGATTAAAGAAAAACGATGCGTTCCCGGAACCCATTTTAACACCCACAACGAAAGAGGAAAGCGACCGTGAGATCAGTCGTGAACAGTTACTCAAGGAGGGCTGGACCACAGAAGCTGTTTATTCCCAGATGGAAGCGATATCTCTCAAGCTATTTGCCATCGGTTCAAAAATCCTGAAAGAGCGCGGCATTATCCTGGTTGATACAAAATATGAATTCGGGATCAAGGACGGAGAAGTCATCCTGATCGATGAAATCCACACACCGGATTCTTCCCGTTTCTGGTCGGCTGAGGATTACGAAAAATATCCCGATACGGTAGAGCAATTAGATAAAGAATTTGTTCGCAGCTATTTAATGAAAAACAAGAAAGACGGGAAATATCCCATGGATCTTCCCGATGATATTGTCAAAGAAACCGTTCGCCGTTACGAAAGTATTTATAGCATAATTACAGGGAAAGAAATCCAGCATATTCGCCGTCCTGAACAGTATCTGGCAACCTGTCTGGTGGACGAAGGACTGATAAAAGACGGATTTATTGCCATCGTCATGGGCTCTGAAGTTGATATTCCGCATGCAGAGGTAATGAAAGCAATTATCGAAAAGTACAATGTAGCTTGTGACCTGCGTATCATGTCTGCACATAAAAACGGAGAGGCAATTCTGGGTCTTGCAAAGGATTATAATCATGCAATTGAACCCGTCGCTGTCATCGCAGTAGCGGGTCGATCCAACGGATTGGGTGGCGCATTGGCGGCGAACTTAAGTGTCCCGGTGATATCTTGTCCGCCATTCAAGGATAAAGTTGACATGATAGTCAATATAAATTCTTCACTGATAATGCCCTCGAATACACCCGCCGCGACGGTCATTGATCCGAAAAACGCAGCATATCTTGCGTTACGGGCTTTAAATCTGCATCGTCTCAAAAATGTGTTCTCGAAAGAGATCGCGGATATTAAGGCGAAATTACAGGAAGCAGATGAAAAGGTTAGGAATTAGATATAAACTATAAGAGATGAGTTATAAGTGGGCGCTCCGAAGTTTTTGGGTGCCCTTTTTTATTTCATATAGTAGAGCCGTGCCATGGCACGGCTCTACAGAATGTACATATGTTTTGTAGCGCCATGCCATGGCGTGGCGCTACATGGTCATTTTTACAAATATAGGATTTCAACTTTCAGACATTTAATTTTGTTCAACCCCTCCGGCCTACGCCCCCGAAGGATCCATTAGACTACCTAGTACTAAAAAATGTTGTAAATTAAAGTGTATGGAATCTACATGGCGGGGTTGAGCAAGTCTACCCGAAGCTCATAGCTAACGAGTTAATGCCCCGATTAAGACCCAACCCCGTGTATTAGGAAAGACTAGTTGGTAATCCTATCCATAGATCATTAATGGTAAAAGTCAACCTAATTGCCATGTAAGATTCAAGTCTAACTTGAATATAGGAAGGAAATTTCACATGTTAAAACGAAAATTTACTTTGGGTTGTGATGTTGGAAGTTCAACAATCGTCTGCAGTGTATTAGAAACACCTGAAAAAATGATTTTAGAACCAAAGGAATTTGCTAATAATTTTGCTGGCTTTGTGCAGTGTATGTCATGGCTTAAAGCGTCAGATTTAAAAGCAAAAGATGTCCTGGTTTGCATGGAACATACAGGTGTATATAGTGAATCGTTTTGCTATTATCTTTACGAACAAAAGATTAAAGTTGTAATAGAATCCGGTGCAAAGATCAAAAAATCATTTAAATTGGCCACCCATAAAACCGATGAAATTGATAGCATCGCTATTGCTGAATATGCTATACGTTATGGAGATCGTCTGATCGCATGGGAACCGCGCCAAAGCGCTGTTGAATCAGTTAAAAGCCTTTTAAGCAGCAGAGAATTATTTGTAAAGCACCGGACAGCTCAAAAGAATGCCTTAATGGCTTACAAAAGAAAAGTTGTACAAAATGAAATGCTACGT
>JAUXEL010000100.1 GCA_030620575.1 Fidelibacterota bacterium | reverse complement strand
TTTTATAATTCATCTACATAATCAAAGAGGGCTGCCATATCGCCGGTGTGCCAGAAAAGGATGGTTTCGTTCTTCCATTTCCTTTTTTGGATACGATCTATCATCGCACCCATGGCACGGCCGGTATACACTGGACCGACAAATATCCCTTCAGTTTGCGCAAGCATTTTAATGGCCTTGCGTTCATTATCCCCCACAACGGCATAACCGTCGCCAAGATAATCATATTCCAGTTCAAAATCTTCGGGAGTCAACGAAATATCCAGTCCTAACAATGCCGCGGCTTTATTGCCTAATTCAGCCAGTTCCGGCGGGAATGCCCTTTTGCCGGTTTTTAGCCGGTCAATACTAATTCCTGTTATTTTTCCTGTAAAACCGGTCATTTTTGCACCGAGAACCATACCGGCCTGGGTTCCGCCCGAACTGCTGGCAACAATGATACGGTCGCAGGAAATATTCATCAATTCCAACTGTGTCATTACTTCTTTCATGGCCATGACATATCCCACAGTTCCTAAGGCATTCGATCCGCCTACCGGTATGACATAGGGACGTTTTCCTTCCAATCGCATGTTTACGGTCAGTTCTTCCATACGCTGATCACGGTTCGGGCGTTCAACATAGTGGACAATTGCACCGGCAAGCATATCGAGAAACAGATTTCCGTTTGCCCGTTGCGGTTTTTCTCCTGAAAGAACAATATGGCAATCGAGATTCAGTTTTTTCGCAGCAGCAACGGTCTGAATACAATGATTCGACTGTAAGCCGCCGGCTGTGATGATTGTATCGGTTCCCTGCTGCAAGGCATCTGCCATCAGGTATTCCAGTTTGCGGGATTTATTTCCGCCCGCGGCCAGCCCGGTCAGATCATCCCGTTTCATATACAGCTTTCCGGAAAATCCAAGTGCACGTGTCAGATTCGGCAAAGCGTGCAGAGGTGTCGGTAACTGAGCCAGAGTGATTTTCTTTAAATAATTCATTTATTCTTCATCAAGTAGATCATATTTGAGATCTTTACCCTTCTCTGTAGCAAGGATACCCTCATCCATCCAGCGTGGAATGGGAGCATCCATCAGGTAATGATCAAAAAACTGTTTCATGCGGATGGTCAGATCCATGCGGTTGCCCCAATTGGATTTTGTCAAATTATGAGATTCACCATTATACACTAACATCCAGGCCGGTTTTTGAAGTCGGCGCATGGCAACCATCATTTCAATTCCCTGAGTCCAGGGAACAGCTCCGTCATTGTCATTATGCATTATGAGCAATGGGGTTTCAATTTGATCAGCAAAGAAGACCGGAGAATTTTCGATATAAAGATCATAGCTATCCCAAAGTGTCCCGCCAATGCGGCTTTGACCACCTTCATACTGCATCATGCGACTGAGACCCGAATACCAGCGTATGCCGCCGTACGCACTGGTCATATTACTAACCGGTGCACCTGCCATTGCCGCAGCATAACGATTTGTTTGGGTGATAAAGTAAGCGGTTTGATAGCCACCCCAACTTTGACCCTGTAAACCCATACGTTCTTCATCGATAAACGGATATTTTTCCAACAACATATCAACACCCTTGTCGACACAATCCAATCCGGATTTACCGGGATGTCCAACTTCATAGACGACATCCGGAATAAATAGAATGTATCCATTGCTGGGGTACATGCTTTTACTTACTGTTGAGTAACTTGGACTCGGAGTGAAATACTGATGTAAATATTGTGAATAATGTTCATAGTAATAAATAATCATCGGGTGTTTTTTGCTCTTATCCAGATTATCAGGAATATACAGCATACCTTGGAGCTCAACTCCGTCTGAATTTTTCCATTCAACCAGTTTCACAGAGGCCCAGCGGTATTCGGATTGTTGCAGGTTCAGGGCGGAAAGTTTGCTTTTTTCATCAAAGAGCATATCGCTGACCCATAGATCCGGATAAACCCGGTAATCACCCCGGCGCCAAATCAAAACATCCGCATTTTTTGCTTTGCTTAATTTGGAATATTGATGATCGGAATAGATCAGGTGTTCCGGTTTCGATCCTTCGTAGAGATTCGCTGTCGCGTAACCGTCTGCCTTGGTTTTTTCGTTGAATACCGTTAAAATAATTGGTTTGATCGGAATATAATCCAGATCGGATTTCAATTTCAAATAACGGTAAACAATATTTGTTTTACGGCCCGCGTCCATGGTGACATTCAGAGCTTCCTTTTCACCTGTCAAATCAAACTTCCAGATATCATAGCGATCGTAAATAAACGCATAACGGTCTCCCAGTCCCCATTCAGCAAAATCGTAGGGTGACGGTACGCCGGGAACATCATTATCTTCATCATAGAATGCAACATCCAACTGATCGGTGAGGCAACGGGAGATTTTTGTTTCGACATCGTAAGCATACCAGCTGCTGTCCGTATGTTCAAACCAGATGACATATTTCCCCTGCGGTGACAAATACGGCGCAAAGCCTTTTTTCTCTAAGATTAGTTCCTTTTCTCCGGTATTAACATTTATAAGATAATAGTCAAAATAATCCAGAGATTCCCATGAGATCAAGTGGCGATACGGTAAATTGCTTTCGCCTAATACGATATCCTCTTCTCCGTCCGTACTTACTTTCACAGTTGGGACAGTTTTATCTGCCAGTTGAATGATCTTTTTACTTCCGACATTCACCATGGCGACATAATTGCGTTTCTTTTCGCGGGCGAGTTCCTTTACTTGTTGGGTTTGCAGTAAGGGATCCGTCCATGACCAGAGATCCAGTCCGGCCTTTTCATTTTTCAGCAGGGTATCTTCCGGTTCTTCCACGGGCAGCGGGGAAGTGCCAAAAAACAGACGCTTCCCGCTTTTTGAGAAGCGCGGATTACGAATATTGTTAATTCCCCAACCATCCTGAATACCTTTGGCATTTTCATTAAGATAGCATCTTGCTTTTGCCTTGCCGTTTTTCCAGTAATATAAATCAAACATTTTCTGTTTTGTTGTATCATCTGAAAACAAAAATGCCAACTGATTTCCCTTTTCATCAAAGCGAAACGATTTTGCTTCACCCGCAGTCTCTAAAATAGTTTTTATAGTTCCGGTTTTGGGGGTAATTATTGAAATCCGTACCGAGTCCGGATCGCCCTTTAATTTTGTCAGGGTCATAACGCGGTTGCCTTTTTTACTGAAAGTATAGGAGCTGACATAATCAATAATGATGGTATCCTGTGTTATCGGGTTCCACACCCAGAAAGGCGTACCCTTTTCGCGAATTTTTGGTTTCTTTTCTTTTTTCTTCTTTTCCTTTTCTGTCACCTGAATTTTTTTCTTTGATGTATCTACCTGTGTTGTATCCGCGATCATGCTGGAATCAGCCATCGCCAATGTATCCGCGACCATAATAGAATCAGCTATTGCCAAGGTATCTTTTTCCGCCGTTGTATCAGGTTTAGCCAGAAGCGCTTTTTCCAGATGCAGCGCTATCCATGGACTTCCTTTACTGCTCATTGCAAAGGATTTAACCCGCGGAATAATGAGCAGGGTGTCTTGCTCAAAGCAGTAAACACATAGGGAATCCTTCGGCATTTTATCTTTTTTCACTTTATCAATTTTAGCCTGTCGCTCCAGTTCAAAGCTCGGATTACGCATAAACACCATAAAATCGTTGTCAGGTGAAAACATGGCTTTTTCGGCATGCTCAAAATCATGTTTTTTCCCGGTTTCAATTTCATGGAGTGATAATAATGCATCGCCGCGATTCGGCGTAGCACGGTAAAAAACCCATTTTCCGTTAGTGGAAATGGTCGGATTTGCCAGACGCTGCCATTGAGCATAATCGTCAGGAGTCAGCGCTTTCTTTTCCTTATCTGCCTCTGCAACTGCCTGTTCTTCCTGCTGTGCAATGGAAACGGATGCACTTTCTACTTTGTCCTTGCCACATGAAATAAATAATACTGCTATAGTTAGCAACAAAATCAGTTTTTTCAACATACAAATACCTTCCTCGGTTTTTTACTCGTTCTCGTCTGTAAAATAATGTTTTTTCAAAAAAGGATAATCATAAAATGTGCCGTCCATACAACTGAGCACACCGCCGCATTCACATTCACTGCACATCCCGATACCGCACATGTTGTTTGTTTCCAGAGATGCATAGCAATATTTTGGAATACAGCCTTTTTCAACCGCCAATTCTAATGCTTTTTTCATCAAAATATCCGGACCGACAGTATAGACGGAACAGTTTTCTATTTCAAGTTCATCCAATTTTGCGGCCATAGATTCCAACACACGTCCGGGGGTACCATTATCCGGCACGACCGTATAAGTCGCATAGGGTTCTATCAAATCACGATAAACGGCCTCTTTTCTATCTGTAACACCATGAAATACAGAAACAAGATGTCCAATAGAGGCAAAATTTTCCGCTAATTTGGGTGCTAAGGCCAGACCGGTGCCTCCACTGAGGATCAGAACATTTGACATATTATTAGTGGGAGCTTGTTTGCCATAAACACTACGAACATACAGTGTATCGCCTTTATTCATTTCAAATAGTGCATGCGTAAATTTCCCCTCCGATGTTTTTGAATTATAAGAATGTTTCCGCACAATAAAGCGCAAGGGTGAGGAGGAAACAATACCCATGGGCTTCTCACCTACCCCGGGTATCCATAAAAAAGCATACTGACTGGGTTTAAAGAGAATGGGATCACCATCCAGGGTCAGTGTTAGCATGGTTTCGGTCAATCGGGTAATATTCGTAATTTTATAAGGTTTATATTTTGCCAAACGTTTGACTGAAAGAAAAGCAACAGCTTTATCGGTATGGTATTCGGTATCAAATTTCAGTGCCGTGAAATATTCCGCGCGTTTATCGGTATTGATCTGTGCAATTGCCGAACCGATGCCCACCACATTCGCGCCGGCGCGGTGGATCGCACGTACCTGCGATCCGCGGCTAACACCACCCATCCCGATGATGGGAATGTCCGGTCCTATCGCATCGCGTATCTCTTTAATTTTTTGTACCGCGATCTCAAAAATGTGTTCGCCGCTACGGCCTCCCTTATGTCCGTCGGGATTATACAGCACTAACTCTCCGCTATCCGAATCCCGATAGGCCTCCGGCCCTACCGTGTTGATCGCAACGAGGCCGTCTGCGCCGGCGCTTATTGCCGCGCGCGCGATTTCGCCGATATTATCAACATTCGGGGTAAGTTTCGCGAACAATAACACCTCTGTTTCCGGCCGAATCGCTTCCATGTATTCCCTCACTAAATCCGCGTTAACTCCGATAGAAGCTCCGTAACCGGGCTTAGCGTGCGGACAGGAAAAATTGAGCTCCAGGATATCCGCGACAGATTCAAATTTCTTAACTAAGGTAATAAATTCTTCAGGTGAATTGCCGGAAACAGACACATTCAGTAGCGCGCGCAGAGGTTTTTCTTTGCGTAAGGCCTTTAATTCACGGTATCCGATTTTCATACCGGGATTTCGCAGTCCAACCGCGTTTACATACGAACCTACCGCAACTTCTGCCACGATCGGTTCCCGGTTGCCCGGATTGGGTTTTACCTGAAAGCTTTTGGTCGTAATAATATTAATATCCGGTACGGTATCATCTACCTTGCGGATAAGGTTTGGTTTGGTGGTCCATATTCCCGACACCGTAGCAAATTTCAGGGTGCCATTCAGTAAATATTCGCGAATTTCTTGTGGTGATTTCATCGTATCCTTATCGTTTATTCTTAACTTTTAAGGTAATACATTTTGATATGAAAAATAAGGGAAAAATATATAGTAGTAACGAGTGACCATGCTACGCCGGGCAGGCTGGTGACGGGTGTTTGAAGAGTTGAGTTATCGATCTACTTCGTCAAGACTACGTAGATTAAAATTTGTTGAGTTGTTGAGTTGTTGAAAAAAATAGAGAGCTCAGAACATAGATAATCAAAAACTTGGGGCAAGTTTTTTTTAAATCTGTAAGCTGATTTTTGATATTTTTAAGAATATTGGGTGAGAAAACTTGGGGCAAGTTTTTGTGCTGTGAATCGTAAGTCGTAAACCGTGAATCGTAAGTCGTGAACCGTGAACAGCCTGCTTGCCAGGCGTAGTCCCGACGTATGTCGGGACGAAGACGGATGAATCGTAAACAGTAAAGAGAATGAATGAATGACCTTTCGGGTTGATCCGAACCGTCGTTTGACGGAGAGGAATCCCGGCTTGTCCGGCGAAACCCCGAATAGTCGGGGTGAAGACGGAATGGTCGAAGAAATAAGAGCGTAAATTGCCTGCCCGACGTAGACATTATCCGACAGGTCTTTCTT
>JAUXEL010000049.1 GCA_030620575.1 Fidelibacterota bacterium | reverse complement strand
GACGGGATCCATCGCATGCTGATGATCTACGGTATTATTACTTTTCTGGCCTGCTTCGCTGCCATTTTGCTGATTCGCGAAGAACCCCCTACACCGCCGGCAGAAAAAGCCTATGAGCGCCATTCGTTTCATGAAGGCTTTAAATACATTTTTCACCAAAAAGACATGCTTATTATGATCGCTATTTTCTTTATCGGATTGGGAATATTCAATGCGGTCAGCTCTATGACTGATTCGATTGCCGAGTATTTACATGTAAAAGATTCTGATGGAATGATCGGCGGTATTATGCTGGTCGGCGGTATTATCGGCGCGATTATTTTACCTATCCTTTCAGATAAATTCCGTAAACGGAAAGCTTTCATCGTCATTTGTATCGCGGGAATGCTTCCTTCGTTGTCCGGAATTGTGTTTGCAGGTGCGATCACATCAACCCCGGATGCAGCCTATACCTTGGCCTTGATATCTTCCTTTTTTCTGGGATTTTTTGTTATGAGCGCCGGACCTATAGGCTTTCAGTACGCGGCAGAGGTCAGTTACCCCGCACCTGAATCTACCAGCCAGGGATTATTGCTGCTCGCGGGACAGATCACCGGTATGTTTTTTGTCGCCGGCATGAGTATCCGTGCAAATGCATTCCTGCCATTTTTTATGAAACTGTTTGTTGCTTTGGGTGTAATTCTTTTCATTATGTCTTTATTTCTAAAGGAATCCAAACCGCTGCAGGATTATTATAGTAAATGATTTTTAATAAAATGCCTGCGATTCGCAGGCATTTTTTATTTACTGTAAAAATGGTTAAAATGAGGTCGATGAATCGAAAAAAAAAGTTTAGGGTTTAAAATTGACAATCTGCTTGCTAAATCCCGATGCTTCGGAGAAGATGGGATATGTTCAATCCCTTCAGAGTTGGCTGCAGTTTTGAGTGAAATTTATATTACTGTTGAATCCCTTCGGGATTCGGGAAAGAACACATATAGTGTGTCTTGTGTTACCTGCCCGACATCTTGCAGGGCGTAGCCTCGACCCCTCGGGGGGGGGGCGTAGACGGAAGTTAGCCGATGTAATCGGAACGAAGCTGGGAAGCTAAGAAACAGAAAACTGTCATCTCGACCGAAGTCCCGACTTAATCGGGACGTAGTGGAGAGATCTCATATTGTAATATATAATTAGAGATTCCTCCATTTCGTAAGCTTCGCTTCCTCCAGTCGGAATGACATTTATACTTGCTTGTTATCATAAAGCGGAGCTGGGTTGGAATGACATTTTTTTTGCGGTTCACGATTCACCCGTCTTTGCTCCTCGTTATATTCGGGCTTCCGTCTACCCCGACCCCGAAGCATCGGGTTGGGGTAGACGGGTTAATCCTTGTTGGATATTTATTCTTTTCGTATGTTCTTTCCTCGTACGCTCGAAAATTTCAGGGTATATGATAAAAGGAACGCTCTCGAGCGTTCCCTACAAATATATTCAAAATTCTTTTTACTCCTCTTCGCTCTTCACTTCCCCGACCCCGAACATTCGGGGCGGGGCCGGGCAGGCTTCTTGCTTTTTGCTGCTCATGATTTACGGTTTACGGTTTCAAACGAGCCATCGTGCGTGGCCAGGGAATGCATTCCCGGATATGATGCGTACCGCAAATCCAGCCGATGGTGCGTTCGAATCCAAGTCCGAAACCCGAATGCGGTACCGAACCGTAGCGGCGGATATCGAGAAACCATTCAAAGTCCTCTTTGGGTAATTTTTCTTTTTCAATACGTTCAAGCAAAGTATTTATATCTTCTTCGCGCTGACTTCCACCGATAATTTCGCCATGCCCTTCAGGGGCGATCATATCCACACCCAGAACATAACGTTCATCTTCGGGATCGCGTTTCATATAAAAGGCTTTTAAAACTGCCGGCCATCGCCAGATCATTACCGGTTTTTCAAAATCTTCAGCAATAGCTTCTTCATGCGGAGCGCCAAAGTCCCCACCCCATTCGAAGTCATAACCCTTTTTCTTTAATATTTCAACTGCTTCATCGTAGGTTATGCGCGGAAAAGGTGTCTTCACGCTTTCAAGTTTGGATATATCACGACCTAATATCTCTAATTCACGCCGGCAGTTTTTCAGCGCACGCTGTACAAGGTAACTGACAAATTCTTCCGCCAGATCCATGTCATCATAGATATCAAAAAATGCCATTTCAGGTTCCACCATCCAGAATTCTGTCAGATGTCTGCGGGTTTTCGATTTTTCAGCACGGAAACAGGGTCCGAAACAATAAGTGCGATTCAGTGCCATGACAGCAGCTTCGCTGTATAATTGTCCGGACTGCGTCAGGTATGCTTTACGATCGAAATACTTTGTTTCAAATAGGGTCGTGCTGCCCTCTGATGCATTGGGCGTAAACATAGGCGAATCCACTAATGTAAAATCCCGTTCATTAAAAAAATCGCGGCAGGCTTGTTCAATCTCAGCACGGATCTTCATGATAGCGAACGGTGCTTTGGAGCGCAGCCACAGATGACGCTTATCCATTAAAAAATCCACTCCATGGTCTTTTAGTGCAATGGGATATTCTTCCGCGATATGAATAACTTCGATATCTTTTACCAGCAATTCATAACCAATATCCTGTCGGGGCGCTTCCTGAACAATACCGGTAACAGAAATAGATGATTCCTGAGTCAGGGTTGATTTTAGATCAAATACTTTTTCAGCTACTTCATTCTTTAATACCACGCATTGTATAAATTCGGTACCGTCACGAAAGATCAGAAACCATATTTTACCGCTTTTACGGATATTATAGATCCATCCTTTAAGGGTAATCTCTTCATTCAAATGTTTAGAAATATGTTTTGCTAATATATAATCCGCCATTTGGACTCCTGTTTCGTTATTCATTCCCAAATTCAGGCATAAAATTAAGATTTTTACTTGCCTTATCAAATAAAAAACTCATAACTTTCTCCCTAATCAATTATGGAGCAAATATGTCTCATTTTCGTAAAATAACGGTACGAAATGAAGTGCCGGAAGAATTAAAAGAATTAAAAGATTTCAGCTATAATTTATGGTGGGGCTGGCAACCCAGGGCCCTTAAGCTTTTTCGCCAGTTATCCGTCAGTTTATGGCATGAAGTTGAACATAATCCTCTAAAACTTTTAAAACATATTAGTCAAAAAGAGCTTAACGAAAAAAGTAATGATCCGGCTTTTATTTCATTATTTCACGAGGTAATGAATGATTTTGATCATTACATGACACACAAGGATACATGGTTTAATAAGCATTATAAAGATGAAAAAGATTTTCAGGTTGCCTATTTCAGTGCAGAATTTGGTATTCATGAATCGGTGCCCGTATATTCAGGGGGATTAGGTATCCTGGCCGGTGACCATTGTAAATCAGCCAGTGATCTCGGGGTTCCGCTAGTGGGTGTCGGCATGATGTATAAGCAGGGATATTTTATCCAGCACATTGATGCGGACGGGAAACAGGAAAACATTTTTCCCACTTATGATTTTGAAGAAATTCCCGTAACCCTGGTACGGGATGCTAAAGGAAAGCCCATAACCGTTTCAGCAACCCTTCCCGGACGCAATATTTACGCACAGATCTGGAAAATGCAGGCCGGACGTACGTCCATTTATCTTTTAGATACAGATATTCCGGAAAATTTACCGGAAGACCGTATTGTTACATCCCAGTTATATGGCGGTAATCAAAATATGCGGATAACACAGGAAATTCTACTGGGTATCGGAGGCGTTCGCGCGCTACGTGCCTTAGGTATCAAACCCAGCGTATATCATATGAATGAAGGCCATTCCGCCTTCCTTGGCTTAGAGTTGATCCGGGAACACATTGCAGAAGGCAAATCGATAAATGTAGCCAAAGAGCTGGTTTCCTCACAATGTGTATTCACTACTCATACTCCTGTTCCGGCAGGTAATGATGCCTTTGACGAAAATATGATGCGCAATTATTTCGGCGGACATTTTGAGCAATACGGCGTATCCTGGGATGAGTTTTATGATATTGGCCGTGATGTAACTACTAATCTGTTTAGTATGACAGCATTGGCATTCAGCTGCGCCAAAAGCTTAAACGGCGTTAGCCAATTGCACGGAGAAGTCAGCCGTAAAATGTGGAATGAAGTCTGGAAAGATATTCCCACTTTTGAAGTTCCCATAACCCATATCACCAACGGTGTCCACACTGAGACCTGGATGGCAAAGGATATCCGAAAATTATACGAAACGTACTTGGGAGATAACTGGCAAGACCATGTAGATGATGTAAAATGTTGGGAAAAGGTAAATGATCTTCCTGCTAAGATACTTTGGGAGGCTCATTACACACGTAAACAACGTCTCGCAGAGGTAGTAAAATCCCGTATTCGCAGCCGCAATGAACGTAACGGTATTCCCTCGCACATCAGTGATAAAATTTGCTCAAATTTGAACCCGAATGCTCTGTTTATCGGATTTGCCCGCCGTTTTGCCAGTTACAAGCGCGCAACCCTAATCTTTCATGATGAAGAACGCTTAAAACGCATTTTGAATAATAAAGATAAACCTGTCGTACTGTTTTTTGCGGGTAAAGCCCATCCGGCTGACCGTCCGGGTCAGGAGTTGATCCGCCAGATTTATAAGATGTCCATGAAAGAGAAATATCTCGGTAAAATTATTCTTCTGGAAAATTACAATATGTCTCTCGCTCGTTATCTGGTATCCGGTGTGGATGTCTGGTTAAACAATCCCCGTCGTCCCCGGGAGGCCAGTGGCACATCCGGAGAAAAAGTTCCAATCAACGGCGGCATTAATTTCTCCGTTCTTGACGGTTGGTGGCGTGAAAGCTACAACGGGAAAAACGGTTGGTCAATCGGTGAAGAAAAAGAATATGAAAATTTAGATATTCAGGATCGTGAAGACGCGAATAGCTTGTATTACACATTAGAAAATTCCATTATTCCGGAATATTACGAAATTCAGGATGAGGGGTTCTCACAAGCTTGGGTAAACCGCATGAAAGAATCGATGAAATCCGTGGTTCCTTTATTCAGTACAGCCCGTATGGTAAAAGATTATGTCAACAAACTTTATATCCCTACCTTTGAATACGCGAAAAAAATGACCGGTAATAATGAGGCCGACGCGATCGAATTAGCCACATGGAAAGAAAAAATCCGTGTCGCATGGAACCAGATATGGATCACTGAGATCAATCCGGTTGGAGATTTTACTAATAAACTGCATATTACTCTGAATGCAGATATTGACTTGGACGGTTTGGCACCTGATGATGTGGTAGTTGAAGCCTGTTTGGTTCGGGAGGGATTTGAAGATCAGACTCCCACTGCTATTACAATATTACATTGTAAAAAATCAAATACCGGAAACCGCCACCACTACTCCGGAAAATTACAAATTCCCAAAGGTGGAAAATACGAGTACGGTATCCGTGTCCGCCCTGTTCATCCTTTACTGAAGTCACCGTTCGAACCGCGCCTGATCCGCTGGATGGAGGTGTAGATAAGAAGTTATGAGTTATGAGTTATGAGTTATGAGTTAGAAGATAGAATAAAGAAAAGAGAAAATTAAGAATAAGAGAAGATAAAACAGTTCATAGGAATATGAGCTGTTTTTTTTATGCATGCATTTTTTAATTTTAAATCAGGAAAATCTTTATTAAACTATGTCCGTTATCTTGTAGGAGGGAAAACACATGAGAAAACGTTACAACGGAAGCCCGATTAAAACCATTAAGGCCATTAATCGGTTTTTTCCATACATTATGCCACGGCGCTGTGATTCGGTTGTTTACGTGAATATAGACATAGAAATGGACAATGCACTGGCATACCTTAAGAAGCTTAATGAGGGTAAACCCAAAGAAGAACATATCAAGATCTTTGATCTCTATCTTGCTGCTATTCACCGTATATATTTGGAACGTCCCCGTTTAAACCGTTTTATTATCGGTCGCACTTATTATCAACGCAATGAACACGTATATTTTTTCGTTTCTAAGCGTGACATAAATTTTGATGCTGAGGAACGGACCATTGGATTGAAATTAGGACCGCGAGACGGGCTGTTTGAAGTGCATAAAAAAGCCCGTGCTGAGATCAAGGAATCAAAAACCGGTAAATCAGATAAAAGCGATGAAAAAGCGGTTGAAGTCCTGATGAAGTTCCCACGTTGGTTTATAACAGCTTTTTCCAGTTTGATGTTTCGTCTGGATCAAAATAACCGTATGCCAAAAGAACTGGCAGAGACTGACAGCATGCACGGTTCTGCCTACATCACGAACCTGGGCAGTTTTGGTGTTACAACACCCCCCTATCACCACCTCTATGAATTCGGTGATACCTCGATATTCTTTGTGATTGCAGGCTTGATCAAAAAAGCTATAGTCGATCAGGAGACCGGTGAAATAAAAGTAAAAACCGTGGTACCTATGCGGGTCACAGTAGATGAACGTATCTCAGATGGGGTATATTTCAATAATGCTTTCGAGTTATTCAATAGTTTTATTCAGGATCCCACAAAACTGGAGACCTTCCCGGAAAATCAGAAAAATCCGTATCCGCATATAGTGGTTAAGAAAAAGAAAAAAGATAAAAGTAAAGAGTAAACCGTGAACCGTGAACCGTGAGTCGTGCCTACCCGGCCTCGCCCCAAAGCATCGGGGCGAGGTAGCACTACGCCGGACAAGTTGTTTCTTTGCTGACCGCTGATCGCTGTTCTGAAATATCAGATAACTAATGGAAGTTCAAATTATTACATATAATTACCCGTTGTGTGGAATTAAGGATATTTTAGCTTTTATGTAATATCTTTATCCATATGGTGGCGTTTAAATGCCGAACAAGGATTAACCCATCTACGTACCGATCATTCGGGGCGGGGCTATTCATAAATATTCTCTTCATCTTCCCCAATCTCTCGAACTAAATTATCCCGAATCAAGTTTGGAACAGACTGAGGCTGTTTATTAAATAGCTACAGTTTTTTGAGTTGCCACGGTTGAATAGCCACGGCTTTTAAGCCGTGGCTCAATTCATTAAACAAATATTGGGGTTTTAACCCCGGTATAAAAGATGAAATGAAAATCAAATTAACTGATCAATTTTTGGCTAAATAGCCTTACTCTCGTATTTTCGACCATCCGGCAGATCCGCCAGAAGGCGGATGCCAGCCGGAAGGTCTTTCTTTTGTTTTCTTCATTTTCAATTCTCAATTGTCCATTATCAATTCTCTTTTAAAAACTTGCCCCAAGTTTTTTCCACTAAATTAAGCGCATATAAGTGTAATATAATACACTATTATCTATCTTAAAGCCAGATTATGTGTCACAATTCGTTAATTGTGCAATATAATACACTATCTCTTGACTTTTTAGTTTTTGAATGTTATATTTCTTAAAAACAGGCAATATATGGCACATATAGATATATCAAAAATTATCAAACAGCGGAGGAAAGTACTGGGAATTACCCAGGAAGAGCTGGCGGATATGGCGGATGTGGGGTTGCGTACCCTGAAAAGCATTGAAAAAGGCAAAGGGAATCCTACTGTTGACACGATTGCTAAACTGGCTGATATTCTTGGTATGGAATTAAAATTACTTATAAAATCAATGCCGAATGATCAATGATAACAAAAGCAGAAGTATATCGAAATGGAATAAAAGCGGGAATCCTCATCCGGGAAAACAGGCATTCCTTTATTTTCAGGTATACGGGTAAATACTTTTCTGATCCTAAACTTCCTGCTGTAAGTTTAACACTTCCCAAAATCAGACAAGAATACCGAAGCAGTCAACTGTTTCCGTTTTTTTTCAATATGCTCTCGGAGGGTGTTAATAAAGAATTGCAGTGCCGACAACTGAAAATTGATGAAAATGACTATTTCGGCCTGCTTCTGGCGATTGCCCAATATGATACAGTAGGAGCAGTTAGCGTGCAGCCTGTGAAAGAAGAGACAGAATGAATATCCGGGATATTAAATACTGCCCCGGAACTTTGTCTAAGGGATTTAATACTTACAGCCCCGCCTGTCTTAAAAGAGTTTTCAACGGGAGAAAGGTAAGTCATATTCTACCCTATTCTTCACCGGAAAGTGAAGAAAATATCAAGGAATTTATCGAAAACAGAAAAAGAATATCCATTTCCGGTGTTCAGGAAAAAATATCTTTGTTGATGGATAAAAACAGGCTGCGTCTTACCAAAGAAAAAGAACAGGGAACATACATTTTAAAACCTGTTCCATCGAATCTAAAAAAGGCCAAATTTGTTCCGGCTAATGAACATCTGACTATGCAGATCGCCCGGCAGGTTTATGGAATCGATACTGCCGAAAATGCGCTTATTTTTTTCAAAAATGGAGCTCCGGCATATATTACCAAACGTTTTGATATAAATGAAAACAACACAAAACGGGGAAAAGAGGATTTTGCCTCTCTGGCGGGAAAAACGTCGGAAATTTCAGGAAATAATTTTAAATATGAATACAGTTATGAAGAAATTGCTGATTTGATGAAACAATATATTCCAGCATATCCTGTGGAAGTTGAAAAATTATTTTCGATTATTGTGTTTAATTACCTCTTTTCAAATGGTGATGCTCATTTGAAAAATTTTTCTGTCTTGGAATCCCTTTCCGGAGATTATTTATTAAGTCCCGCCTATGATTTAATCAATACACATATCCATGTTGATGATAGTGATTTTGCTCTTAGTAAGAGCTTGTTTAAAGATGATTATAAGTCTTCCGTATGGCGTAAAACAGGTCATCCCGGTTTGGCTGACTTTAGTAAATTTGCCGGACGAATTGCTATAAAGCAAAACAGGATTAGAAAAATTTTAAATCCCTTTCTTGCCAGACAAAGTAAAGTCGAAGAATTAATTGATCATTCATTTTTGGATACTCCCATAAAAAAAGAGTATTTACTTAGTTATAACAGAAAAAGAAACTACCTGAATGTTGTTTAGGAGTTTAGGCCAAACTTCGTGTAAATGCTTCCGTCTTCCCCGACCCCAAAGCATCGGGGCGGGGCCGGATCAGGTTTCGTACCGATTACGCCCGACAAGCAAGCACAGTTTACCCCTCTACGCTCTCGCATTGCTCCCCCGAAATGTCGGGGCGCCGGGCAGGCGGTTCACAACTTACGATTCTCTGCTTCCCTGTTTCCTAGCTTCCTGGGGCTTCTTAGCTTCTTAGCTTCTTTGCTTCTTTATATTTTCAATAGAAATTGGCAATAGATCTCCGCACATCATTGCGTTTATCAGACAAAAACCCTTGAATTTATGCAGGTCATTTATTTTTATGATCTCTTCTTTGATCTTTCCTTCTTTCAGTAACCTATCTCTGCACGTTCCTTTCAATAGCGGTGTTGCAGGTGTTAGCCATTCATTGTCCTTATAAAAAATGATATTGGCGATTGATGTATCGGTGATAAATCCGTTTTTTACAATTAAAATATCATTGCAATCGCCTTTTTGTTTCAATAAACTATTTATATGAGAACGTTCTGTAAACTTTAACGAATAGCAAATTTTGTTATTTTCAATCATTTTCAATGTGTTGATCTTGCGCGGTTTATAATAGGAAAATTCAAGTTTGTGATTATCCCGGTTGTATAAAAAACGAAGTTTAACCAAGCCTTGGGAAAATTCTTCGGGAATAGTAATAACATCTTGTAATAAATAAAATGGGGGTTTCTTAAAATATATTTTAAATACGTATTCTAAGCGCCTTTGGTGGTACAGTAAATTGTAAATTTTCCCGTCTAAAACCTTTATTGTCTCAACTAATGGGAACATATACTTTATCTTTCATTTCGTTATATTCATTAATCGGATCACTGTTTGAGGTAATACCTCCCCCACTGCGGAATTGCAAACCTTTTGGCGTTTTCTTTATAAAACGGATATTCACCGCGCTGTCAATATTTTTTCCGTCAAAAACACCAAAAATCCCGGTGAAATATTCTCTATCGATCTTTTCGGCTTGTTTAATTATTTCTACTGTTTTTTGTTTTGGTGCTCCGCTTATTGAGCCTGCCGGCAGAAGTTTAGCCAAAATTTCACCGATATTATCTTGCCAGTTTATTGGAAGTTCTCCTCGAATTTCGGAACTGACCTGTAGTAAGTTTTTCCTGTTTGTATGGATCTCTGTAATAAATCTGGTTTTTGTAACAGTAATATTTTTTGAAACTATGGCGAGGTCATTTCTTATTAGATCTATAATCGTGTTATGCTCCCATTCCTCTTTTTTATTTTCCAGGATCTGTTTTGCCGCGTCAGGCAGATCGGCATCAATGGTTCCTTTCATGGGATAAGAAAAGATATGATCATCTTGTGTTTTAACAAAACATTCCGGCGAGAATATAATAAAGCGGTCTTTGAAATATAATTTATATGATGCTTTGGCATGATAAAAAAGTTCCAACAAAGAAGAATCAGTTTTAATCCCTGTGGGAAATGTAAGGTTTATTAAATACGTATTTCCTGCCAGGATATTCTTCATAACTATGCCAAAAGCTTTCAGGTATTTTTTATAGCCGATCGGAAAAATATCTAATTCGGGTTGCTCATTACTAAGGGCTTTATCCTCATAATTTTTAATGTTTTTAATCTGCTATAGAGCCGTCT
>JAUXEL010000132.1 GCA_030620575.1 Fidelibacterota bacterium | reverse complement strand
TATCATTTTTCGGCGTATCCGTACCATCATAAGTAATGTTTAATACCGGCACACCTGTAATTTCTTCAATATTTTTACTCATGGCTTCTGTAATAAGTGCGGGGCAGCAAAACGCAGGATTTGTTTGGACAAATAAGGAAATATCGGGATGTTCTTTCATGATACGGAATATCTTCAATATGTTTTCGTAGCTTTCCCCATCATGTTCAATACGAACGTTGAATTGTGCCAGTTCTTCTTCTGCTTGCGGGTTTTTTGCAGAAATAGAAGAGCCAATATATTTGCTGAAATAGTTGTGGTATCTTCCTTCAAGCAGCCCCATTGCGGTAAGCAGAGATTTATAGATGATTAAATCCGATATATGTAACTCCTTAACCCATTTTTTAAAAATGGCGCCCACAATAATTTTTGCATAGTCATTGTAAGGAGTAATAACAACCTCTCCGCCGGCATCTTCTATGGTCTTGATAAGATTTTGGTTCATCACCTCATTATCCCGGACATATAGATCACCGAAAATTGCAACCTTGGGGCGGGTTGTTTTATGGATTTCGATGGCGTCTATTTTACCGATGACCGTCTTAACTGCATCCAGATAGTGTATCTCGCCCAGAAAAGCCGATGTAAAAATGTCAAGACATTCCATAAGCACCTTGTCGGTCTCACCTTTTTTGATTTCATAAGGGCGAACCATACAGCCAATTTTCTTTAAATTACCTCCAAACATGTAAGCAAAATAAGTTTTAACAGATATAATCGGGTTAATATCAATCATGGCTAAATTTCCACTGTACACGCCTGCTTGACCTATGCCATCACCCTCGTTGTTTATCAAGGTTTTTATGTAGGGAGAATATAAAGGAATATTGCAAGCCCAGCCACCGCGGATCATCCAAAGTACGGTGTCTGCGGGATTAAGTTTATACTTCCTGATATATGCCAAAAATTCATGCGCTATGGCATTTACCGGAATACATTGACCGGTGTTCATTTTCATACTTTCGGCAATTAAATCGGATGTTTCTTCCAAGGGGCGCGCATCAATACCGGCGGACCGGAGATTGGCGGCGATAAGTGGAGCAACCATAGGATCCCAATTAGGAAGCAACAAAGTTTTGCCTTTGAAGTTTGGTTGTATCTCCGGAGCAATGGGATATTTTTTAACCGGAGCACCTTGAGTATTTGTTGCCTTTAAGTGATTGCGGAATGCACGGACACCCGCTTCAATACGCGTTTCATACCCCACATTCGAATCGTGTTCATCCAATTGTAAAATCAAATAAGGCTTTTCGTGTGCATCTAAAATGCGCTTAAAATATTCCATAGCAAAAGAATCCGGAGCACATTTAAAAGAGGTTACCAAAACGGGATATAGTCCCTTTGTTTTTGTGCACAGATCTGCGGCTTCAAGTATAGCGGCCGGATAAGCCCAGTGAAACTGATCCAGCAACATATCCATATCTTTGTCCATAGAAGACGACGGCAGCGAATCATTAAAAAACGTTTCTATACCAAGCTGAGCAAAATAACCCGGGATGCCATTGTTCATAGAATCAGGTAAAACAGTATAGGGGCGACCTAAAAGCGCGACTTTCACTTCTCCATCGCTGGGAGGCGTATAAAGGGTCTTCAATTCGTGCTTTATGTTGTGATAATAATCCAACGCTTCATCATAGGCTTTGTTAATATCGAGCAAGGTATGTTGCCCCGGAAATGCCCGAAAAAGAGACTTGGCTAATTCTGCTTTTGTTAATAACGCATTTTGCCGATGATTAATAATAGGCCGCATGCTTTTAATGCGAACACCGTCTTCTTTCATCAGGGATGTGATAACCGTGCTGAACTGAGTATAGTAACAATACTTACGCATTCGCCGTGGGTTGGTCTTATCCTTTTTATCCTCAAGATGAATTGGCAAAAAGATAATATCACATTGTTTCATCAGTGATTTCACATGGCCATGAAATGCTGTCATAGGTGCGCAAAATTCCGCACCGGTATGTTTTTTCCCAATAGCAAGGATATCTTTGTTCAGTTCAGAATTTACGGTTTGTATGCCAAGGGAATGAAAAAACTTTTTCCATAACGGGAGTTCTTCAAAGATCTGTAACCCGGCGGGAATTCCAACACGTGGCACAGAATCACCGAGCGCAGGCAAAACATAATTTGCAAGGACCTTTTTCCGTACCTGTAATAGCGAAGGAACCAATTCTTTTTTAACATATTTTTTTACACTATAATCCCGCCCACAAAGAAAACCATATGCAACCTCTTCATTTCTGATGCTTGCAATTCGGATACGGCAATGGTTTAAACAAAGATCACAAACCTCCGTTCTCACCGGTATGCTTTTTTTGTAAATATCAATTCCTTTAAAATTGCTGGGCCCCTGAACTTCTTCAATTGCGATAATGGCGGCACCCAACGCACCGGTAAGGTGGCAATATTTTGAAACATAAATTGGCTGTTTCAATTTTTGTTCAAATGCTGCGACGAGGGCTTTGTTTTTTGCTGTAGCGCCCTGAAAACAGATATGCTTCCCAATAGTTCCACCGGAAGCTACTTTGTGCAGATAATTTTCTCTAACTGAATATAGCACAGTAGCAAGAATTTCATTCACAGAATAGTTTTTATTTAGATAATGATTAATATCGCGTTCCATAAAAACGGTACAACGATCACTTGCAAGGGGTGCCCGGGCGCCATGTGCCAGTTTAGAATAATCAGCAAGGGAAACATTGAGCTTTTGTGCTTGTTCTTCAATGAAGCTCCCCGTTCCGGCCGCACACACGGTGTTCATTTTTGAAAAAGTAACGACCCCGTTTCGCAATGTGGTAAATTTAGCATCCTGTCCGCCTATTTCTATAACGGTATCGATATCGGGATCCAAATCTACGGCAGCCCGTGCATGGGCGGAAATTTCATTCATAATACAATCTGCACCAACAAGTTTACCAATAAATTTTCGCCCGGAACCGGTTGTTGCAACAGCAGCAAACTCGAAGTTAAGTTTATGTTTTTGCAGGACATGATCAATAGCTTCAAACACCCCCTGTACCGCAATGATCGGTCTGCCGGCAGTGCGGGTATAAAAACCCGCAATCGGGGTATTTTGTTTATCAATGATAATTGCTTTTGTGGATGTTGAGCCAATATCAACACCCATATACACCGTAGACTTTTCCCCGGATTCAGGCAGTTGATAGATGTCTACCTCTATGGGTGTTCCTTCCCCGGAAACAGGGAAATCAAAATGTTCAATGCCGTCAAAATCAGGATAAGTGCTCAGCTTTAATTCCAGGGGATCATAAAAATATTTTTTTTCTTCATCAGATGGCAATAAAACATCATCAGCTGTAATTTTTTTAACATTATCGCCAAGCTCTTCTAACAGGAGAAGGGCTGCGCCTATTGCTCCAAAAAGATGCGCATCTTTGTGTGCCTGAATATCATAACCCGTGATATTGCACAAGTGTTTCACGACCGCCTGATTTCGTGCGACGCCACCGGTAAATATCATAGGTGAAAGCCCGGACTCACCCAGATTCAGGGTATCTACAAGATTATTGGCCATTCCCCTGCATAATCCATCACAGATCTCTTCAAGTGAATATCCTTCTTGTTGTCGGTGAATAATATCAGTTTTTGCAAATACCGAACAGCGGGATGCAATTTTGGGCGGTTCGGCAGTATTTGTCAATGCCCGTTTGCTGAGTTCGGCACTGCTTGATAAATTTAAACGTTTTGCCTGCTGATCCAAAAACCCACCGGTTCCCGCGGCACAGGACGTATTTGATTTTAAACTTTCATAGTGTCCGTCATCATCAAAATGTATAAGGGCAAACTTTTCCCCGCCAACATTTAAAATGGATTTAATTTTTTGATAACGGGATTTACTTCCTGCTATCATGGCAATAAGCGAATCATATACCGCACTTTTAGAAACTAAATCCGGCGCAGAAGAAGTACGAGCTGTCCCAATGACATTGTCGAAAGCCATTGAAGATAAAATAGCATGTAAATATTCGGAGGGCTTGCCGTGATGTGGTTGATATATGTTGTTAAGCAATGTGCCGTTTCGGTCGATTTCTACAACAGAAACCATCACCGAACCGGTATCAATACCAATTATTCGCTCGTTCATTATAATTAAATCTCCTGCGTGCTCTTTTCCGCGCGACAAGCGATACACACAATAAAGGAATTACTTCGATCGTTATTCATATGCTTCTGCCATACGCCCGTTATTTCAATCATTACATGGTGTCGGATTCAAGACACCTCCATTATTTTTCGTAAAATATATTGCAATATATCAGCTGTTTGAAGCTTGGCTTTTTCTTCAACCTGCCGATAAAGTGTTTCCAGATTTAAACCATCCGATACGCGTTCACAAGTGTTTGATAAAATAGCTTTCAATTGTGAGAGCATGTGCCATGCAGTATTTTTATTAACATTTATTTCCGCCGCAAGTTTGCGGGCAGAAAGATGATGCTGACCATCAAGAAGTAACGCTAAGGTCGCAAACCATTTATGCAGTGGAATGCGGGTATTGTGAAAAATGGTATTTATAGTAGCAGAGAAAGATACATTACAAGCATTGCAATGATGGCGATTTTCGTGTTTTAAGCGCGATGTGCGTTTTGAACCGCAATGCGGACATACAGGCGTTTTGCCCCAGCGAATATTCTCAATAAACGCAAAACAGGACTCGTTGT
>JAUXEL010000102.1 GCA_030620575.1 Fidelibacterota bacterium | reverse complement strand
ATCACTATTTCCGGTGAGAAGAAAGAAAAAGTTCATGAAAAAGATTCACATTACCATCTGAATGAAATTTCTTATGGTAAATTCTCCCGCAGTTTTCAACTTCCGGGCAATGTAGATATTGATAAAATCAAGGGTAACTGGAATACCGGAGTTTTAACGGTAGAAATTCCGAAGAATGAAGTTGCCAAACCACGAAAGATTGAAATTAATTAAGCTTTTATAAATCCCTTCCTTACCCCCTAAGCCCCGCTATCACCCAATGCGGGGCTTTTCTAAAAAAAATAAACAAGAAGGAAAATTAAATGACTTATCTGAAATCCGATATGTTTTACAATGATTACCAATGGATGGACACAGATAACGAGGTGCAAGTAAAAGCGGCACCCGTATTTCAACCTGATAACGGAAATATTATTTTATATCTAATAAATAAACTGACAGCAAATATATTAGACAGCAAAATACTTGAAATCATTATCCACGAATATCTTCCTAAAAGCATCCAAACCATCAGTCATGTGATGAGGTGGATCAAAGAAAAAGGGGATATGTATTATAAAATCGTTTTGCGCAGTATTGTCAAAGATGATTGAAAATAGTTAGCAAAGAAGCAAAGAAGCAGGGAAGCAAGGAAGCAGGGAAGCAAGGAAGCAAGGAAGCAAGGAAGCGGGGAAGCAGGGAAGCAAGGAAGCAAGGAAGCGGGGAAGCAAGGAAGCGGGGAGGCAAAAAAATCTTCAGCTTTTAGCCATCAGTAAAACCCCACCCGCGGCGTCACCCTGCTCGTTAGCTCCGCTTCACTAAACCCGCCGATGGCGGTTTTTGCTTTTCCGGTGGAAAAGTGAGAACGGAGAGCGGAGGAGCGTGAGAAGAAGAGAAAACACCCAGTACCGTCACCCTGCCCGTCAGCTCCGCTTCACTAAACCCGCCGATGGCGGTTTTTGCTTTTCCGGTGGAAAAACGAGAACGGAGAAGGGGGAGCGTGAGAAAAGAAGAAGACACCCAATACCGTCACCCTGAACTCGATTCAGGGTCTCAATTAATACTGTCCCATCCAATATGTGAGATTCTGAAACCCTCAAATAATCGATAGGAGGCAAACTTTTATTAGTGTTTTCCCAAAGTATTGGAGCGGGGCGAAGACAGATTAGTCAAAAACGTTTCGATTCTCTAAAACTTGACCCAAAATTCCGTGATAAGTAAGGACGATTTCAAACCGTCCCTTATTTGTGCAACAATTTAGTCGTTTAAAGATCGGGTAGGCGGAATATCTGCATAGAATACCCCCCCCTGAAAAACATTGACATTAGGTCTATTATTTTTTAATATTTATCAATATATAATAAATTCGCATTATAAAGGCAATGAAAAAAATCGCAACCTGATATAGTATAATAGAAAACTAAAGAATAACTTGTTATACAGTTAGCATAAAATAAAATTAGTAAAATATTTTTGTGAATCAATGAAGAAAAATGTCATATAAATTATGGTAAAGTAAATAATATCAAAGAATAAAGGGGAAAAATGTTAAGCAAAGCAAAATTCCTGTTCGACAGATGGCAAGCAGATCGAATATTTTCGGGAAAAAGAAGAAATCATTTAATGAACGTAATTATTGCGATTATATTTATTCTGCCCGTCGCTGTTTGGGCAAATCACATCCAGGTTGGCACTGTTACTTTCACCGATCAGAACACTACCTCAGACTATATCCACCTCAAATTCAACATTTCGTGGGACAACTCTTGGCGCACAAGCTCTGCTCCCAATAACTGGGATGCCGCCTGGGTATTTGTCAAATGGAAACTGCACAGCGACACGGAATGGAAACACTGCACCCTTTCTACCACAGATTTAGACCACACCGCACCCAGTGGCTCCACAATTGACGCTACAGCAGTGGGCGTATTTATCTATCGCAATGCAGATGGCACCGGCAGTGTGAACTGGAGCGATGTAAAACTCCGCTGGAACTACGGCACAGACGGCGTTGCCGACGATGCCACAGTAGATGTAAAAGTATTCGCCATTGAAATGGTGTACATACCCCAAGGTCCCTTTATTTTATATAGCGGCGAAAGCGGTGATTTGAAATGCAATTTCAATAGCGGTAATACTATTGACAGTGAAGATGAAACCGAGGTCGAGTTAGGGACTATTACCTGGGCTATGGAAGATTATTGGGGCGGAGCACAGACAAACAATGGTAGCACGGGTGGCAGCGCTGACCTCTGCGGCGGCTATCCCAAAGGTTACGGTGCTATCTACTGTATGAAATACGAGATCTCGCAAGGTCAGTATGCTGACTTTCTTAACATGCTTACATCCACTCAGGACGGGAATCGTAGTATTCAGGGTGAGGATAATTATACGTATTTCCGTGGCACCATTAGCGGTTCTGCGGGAAGCCATACTGCATCCGGGCCGAACCGTGCCTGCAATTTTCTGCAATGGGCAGACGGGCTGGCGTATGCGGACTGGGCAGGACTCAGACCGATGACAGAACTGGAATATGAAAAGATATGCCGGGGACCGGAGACTGCTGATACAGATTATGCTTGGGGCAGCACTACCATAAGCGGTTTGGAAACAGGCACAGGAACCAGATATCAAGAAAACAGTGGGTATGATGCAGCATCTTCTTCTATTGATGATAATTGCCATTACGACAACAGCGGTAGCTATAACTCTGGCGGCGGACCTTATGGGCCAGTTCGTTGCGGCAGCTTTGCCACAGGCTCTACAAACCGCCAACAATCCGGCGCTTCCTATTACGGTGTAATGGAGATGAGCGGCAACCTGTGGGAACGCTGTATTACTGTGGCAAAATATTGTTGGAATAGTAGTACTTGGAACAATGAAACAGGTGCAGGTTCCTTTGACGGACTGCACGGAAATGGTTCCCTTTCCACGACTGGTTTTGCGGATGTAAGCAATTGGCCCTCGCCAACAGTAACGAGCGGCCAAACCGCTTTTGGCTCGTCTTTTCGGGGCGCCGGCTGGGGCAATCCGACTACAGACTCGCGATTGCGCGTGTCGCACCGCGACCGCGCAGCCAACGCGAACGCGATTCGGTACGGCTCTTATGGGTTCCGTGCGGTCAGGACTCCGTAGTGCTTTTACGCTTAAACAAAGGAAGAAATTAAAAATGAAAAAGAAAACATCATTATTAGTCGGTCTTATCTTGCTACCGATTTTAGCATTTACCCAATACACCGGCGGTAGCTACGACGGCCATGCGATGTCAACAATGTCGGACACACCTCTCCCAGTAGAACTCACCTCTTTCACCGCAATTGTTTGTGATGTTAATATTACACTGTATTGGACAACTGAGAGCGAAATTGAGAATTTAGGATTTATCATTAAGCGAAAGAACGTGAAAACAGAAGAACAAGAATCAGAAATTGCCAGTTATAAAACTCATTCTGAGCTGCAAGGTCAGGGTAGCACAACCAACCGAACGGAATATCAATTTACCGATACTGACGTTCAACCGGACTTGACGTATGAATATCGTCTTATAGATGTGGATTATTCCGGAGATACTAAAGATCATGGCACTTGCTCGGTTACATTCAAATCCGATGATCAACTCCTGAAACCGGCTTATCCCAATCCGTTTAATCCGGTTATTACCATTCAGTTTAATTTACTAAAAGCGCAACAGGTTACGGTTTCGATTTACGATCTTCAAGGCCGGGAAATAAGAACACTCATAGATGGTTGGCAAGAGGTAGACAGTTATTCGCTTAAATGGAACGGAAGAAATAATAACGGCATCAAACTATCGAGTGGTATTTATTTCATCGTAATGAGAGCTAAAGAAATGACAGAATCTCAAAAGATTGCTTTATTACGATGAAAGAAACCTAACCAACGCTCAACCTGTTTTAATTCAAGGCTAAGATCAAATTTAAGGCTAAAAATTAAAATTTGTGTTAAGGAAATATAATTATAAAAAATAAAATAAAACAAAATTCCATAAATCCCCAATCTTGACATTATTCTCAAACTTCTATCTTCGTCAGGCTAATCGCCTTGATTACGCCGGAAGTTTTAATGAAACAGGATCACTCTTTTTAAAACTCTATCCTGTTCATCCCGTTATCTTGTCTTTAAAACCATATCTTGTACATCCTGCTTCGACCCCGAAGCTTCGGAACGGGACAGAATAACCCTAATTTTATTATTCTGCCATGCTATTTTCTTGAATTTTGCTCTTATTTTTCCTAAACTCGTTGTGTTGTTAACTAATTACATTGCAGAAAAAAGAGGAGTTATGAAATGATCAATGCATTGTATAAAATCCCCCATGCAGAGAATGAACGGGTATTGACTTATGCACCCGGCACCCCGGAACGAAAAAGTGTAAAAAATGTTTTAAATGAACTGTTAAACAAAAAAATTGAAATTCCGGTCATTATCGACGGAAAAGAAATTTATACAGGAAAAACTGTAGATGTTACTTGTCCCCATGATCATAAGCACGTATTGGCCACCTATCACATAGCAGGTGAAAAGGAAATACACATGGCTATTGATGCGGCATTGGAAGCACGGAAAACGTGGTCCAAAATGCCCGCAGAATCCCGGGCGGCGATCTTTAAAAAAATGGCAGTATTATTGTCAAAGCCCTATGGCGACTTACTTAATGCCTCGACGATGCTTGGTCAGGGAAAGACTATTTTTCAGGCGGAAATTGACGCTGCCTGTGAGTTGATCGATTTCTACAATTTCAATACACATTACATGTCCGAAATATACAAAAACCAGCCGGATTATAGTCCGACAGGTGTCTGGAACCAGCTGGAATACCGTCCGCTGGAAGGATTTGTATTTGCTTTGACTCCCTTTAATTTTACATCAATAGCCGGTAATTTGCCTACTTCACCCGCGCTAATGGGTAATACCGTAGTATGGAAGCCGTCCCGCACACAGATATATTCCGCATACTTTTTAATGAAGCTGTTTAAAGAAGCGGGTCTGCCGGATGGTGTTATTAACTTCCTGCCCGGCAGCGGTAAACAAATTGGTGATATTGTTTTACGGCATCCGGATCTGGCGGGAGTACATTTTACAGGATCCACTGAAGTTTTTCAGCATATTTGGAAAACGATTGGAACCAATATTGCCGGTTATAAAAGCTATCCGCGCTTAGTAGGGGAAACCGGCGGGAAGGATTTTATTTTCGCGCATGAATCTGCTGATGTTGATGCCTTGGTAGTTGCAATGGCACGCGGTGCTTTTGAATATCAGGGACAAAAATGTTCTGCGGCATCCCGGGTATATATTCCCGCGAACCGTTGGAATGAGACACGCGAAAAATACGTCAAAATGGTAAATAGCATCAAAATGGGATCTCCGCTTGATTTCACCAATTTTATGACTGCAGTCATTGATGAAGCGTCATTTGATAAAATTACGGGATATATTGATTATGCGAAAAAAAATCCGGATGCTGAAATTATCACAGGCGGCGGTTATGACAAATCAAAAGGATATTATATTGAACCAACAACCATTGTGACAACAGATCCGAAATTTAAGACCATGGAAGAGGAGATTTTCGGACCCGTACTCACTATCTATGTTTATAATGAAACAAAATTTAAAGAAACCCTTGAACTCTGTGACCAAACCAGTCCCTATGCATTAACCGGTGCTGTGTTTGCGCAAGACCGTGCTGTTATTAATTTTGCAAAAGACATGCTTGTTAATGCCGCGGGGAACTTTTATATCAATGATAAACCCACGGGTGCGGTAGTTGGACAACAGCCCTTCGGGGGTGCACGTGCAAGCGGTACCAACGATAAAGCCGGTTCATCTATAAACCTGATGCGTTGGGTGTCGGTCCGTACGATAAAAGAAACTTTTGATCCGCCTAAGGATTATCGTTATCCGTTTATGGATGAAGAATAAAAGCGATGACCTTCCGGGTTGACCGAACGTAGAGAGGATCCCGGATGGTCGGGAGCGGAAGTCCGGTGAACAGTGATTTGTAAACTGTGAACTGAAATAATCTGTAATCAGCCTGCCCTCCGAAGCTCGCAGAGCATAGGAGGGTGAACGGTAATAAAAAGTAAAATAAAGGCACTTCGATTGAAGTGCCTTTATGCTATTAATCAAAAATATTTCGTCATTCTGAAACGTCAATTATTTGCT
>JAUXEL010000109.1 GCA_030620575.1 Fidelibacterota bacterium | reverse complement strand
TACGCCCGACAAGTCGGAGGGCAAGCCTAAACCCTTAAACTCTTAAACCCCTAAACTCCCCAAGGGGGAACCTTTCGGTAGCCCCTCCTTTGGAGGGGATGGGGAGGTCGAAAAGATTCAAACCGTTCCCTGATCAGATCATATTGTTAAACTGCGACGATTAAAAATATAAATTCCGGTCACAAAAAGAATAAAAGCAACTATTATCAGAATACCTGAAGATATCATTGCATATCCGGTATTAGCAAAGATTTTCGGTATATCGATCACGGTAAAAAGGGAGGCGTACTTCATAGCCTCAAGTTGTTCACTTGTACCGGACATCATTTTTAACAGAAGAAAGGCGACAGGAACCCCGACTCCGACCGCGATCGAGCGCCGCGATTCGCTGAATGTGCAGGATGCAAGAAAACCGATCGCGCACAGAACCAAATGAACAGCGATTGTGACCAGGTTCAGGAGCAGATAATCGCCATATACCAGCTTGCCCGGGAACATGACCTCACATAAAAGAACACCCGTAAAGACCACGGAAAATAACAGTATAGCGATTGAGCTCACAAGGAACACGGCTTGGGTGACAGAAATAGTCGTCCGGGTATTCGGCGTGGCAAGCATGTATACCATGGAACCTTTGTCTACATGACGTGCGATCATATTGTTGGCTGCGGGAACCAGATAGATTAGCGGGAAAACAAGAAAAAGGAACCCATACAAGTATGCACCGAGATGACCGGAGAGATCGGTCGCGATCATATCATATCCGAAAGCAGCGCTCATGGCTTCAGGCAATGCTTTGATCATAGTGGCCATAGCTTCGACGTTTTCCGGGTTATACATGGAGATGATAATGCTTTGGTACATCAGCAAAACGAAAAACGCGATCACCAGGAGTTTCCAATTAGCCTTTAATGATGCGAAAAAGAGTGTTTTATTCATTGTTGTCACCTTCTCTTCCGTAGTAATTCATAAAAATATCTTCCAGTGAGCGCTGACGGACGTCCAGGTTCGTTACCTTGAAAGCGGACAGGGTCCGGATAAAGGTATCGAAATTCTTGCCGACACGGACCAGCACTTTTTTTTCGCTCTGTTTTTCAGTTTCCAACCCGGATTTCAACAACTTGTCTGCATCGGTTTTTGTTTTCAGTGTGATAATGAATTCCCTGCTTTTCATCGCATTCAGGGATTTGATATCCTCAATGGCTACCAAGCGTCCCTCGCGAATGATCCCGGCCCGGTCACAGCTCCGCTGTACTTCTTCAAAGATATGGGAGGACATCATGATGGTCTTACCGCGCGCTTTTTCCGTTTCGATCAGCTCCATGAATACATTTTGCATAAAGGGATCCAGACCACCGGTCGGTTCATCAAGAATATAGACCTCGGGATCGCACATAAATGCCGCGATGATCCCAAGTTTCTGCTTCATTCCCTTGGACATTTTTCGGATACTGCCGGAAGCATCGAGTTCAAACTGTTCGATCAGTTGATCACGGAGAAGATTGTTCGTAATGTTATGCATATCTCCGACGAATTTCAGGAATTCCAATCCCTTCATATTATCAAAGAAAGCGATCTCACCGGGTAAATAACCGATGATTTTCTGTAGTTCAGCCGCATCTTTCCGGCAATCCAGTCCCTGAATGGTAACCTTGCCCGTATTTGCATTGGCAAAACCCATAATATTCCTGATCGTAGTGGTTCTCCCGGCACCATTAGGACCAAGATAACCAAACACTTCACCTTCTTTAATGGAAAAATTCAGGTCAAATATCCCTTTTCCACTTTTATAGATCTGTGTCAATTGGTGTACTTCTATCATCTTGCCACCTCTGATTTATTTGATATTATAAAATATACGGAATCATTATTTATATATCAAATAACTTTGTTTTGACTGGTAAAGAGACACCAAACACCTTGGAAAATCATCCCAAACCTCCCCTTTGTCCCCTCCCCGAAGCCTCGGGAAGGGGAAATTGCCCTCTTCCCATCTTTTGATCTTCGCTTTATTAAACCGGTATATGCGGGAAATATTTGTATCTTTCCCCCCTCCTAATTTAGGAGGGGGTTAGGGGGTGGTTAGGAAAATATCGTAATTATTTGTCTATATGGAATTTGGTTGCTCTTTTGAGATAATTAAAATTTGCGGAGCCTAAACCCTTAAACCCTTAAACCCTTAAACTCCTAAACCCCCAAACCCCTAAACTCCCAAACAGCGATCAGCTATAATTACCGCTCTAACTACTTGCAAATAAATAGAATAAATAACATTATGCTTGATTTGCCTGAAATTTGTGATTAGTTTTTGTTAGTTCCACTAAAAAGGAAAGGGTTTAAGATGAAAAAAACCAACGTAGTCCTCGTATTTATATTAATTGCAGGAATGACGCTTGTCTCTGATTATATGTTTGGCAACGACGTGACAGACGCATATTTTAACCCGGGATTGTTGGGCAAGCACTCGGGAATATTGTGGACTCAGGAACAAAAACTGACCGCGTCGGACGCAGAGACTGATGATCGATTCGGGATATCCGTTTCCATATCCGGCGATTATGCTATCGCAGGAGCGTATGAAGAAGGTACCGGGGGTCTTTACGCGGGTGCGGCATATATTTTTAAGAATAATTCCGGAACGTGGACACAGCAAAAAAAAATGATAGCGTCCGATACAGAGCCTGAAGATTGGTTTGGGATATCCGTTTCCATATCCGATGATTATGCTATCGTAGGAGCGTATGGTGAAGATACCGGGGGTAGCGACGCAGGTGCGGCATATATTTTTAAAAATAATTCCGGGGCATGGACGCAGTATGCAAAATTAACTGCATCCGATGCAGAGGCTAATGATGTTTTCGGAGGATCTGTTTCCCTGTCCGGTGATTATGCTGTCATAGGGGCATATTATGAAAATACCGGGGGTAGTAACGCTGGCGCGGCATATATTTTTAAGAATAATTCCGGAATGTGGACACAGCAGGCAAAATTGATCGCATCTGATGCGGATGAAAGTGACGTTTTCGGAATATCCGTTTCCCTGTCCGGTGATCATGCTATCATAGGGGCATATCAAGAAGATGCCGGGGGTAGCGACGCAGGTGCGGCATATATTTTTAAGAATAATTCTGGAACGTGGACACAGCAGGCAAAGCTAACTGCATCGGACGCGGAATCTGGAGATTTTTTCGGAGTATCTGTTTCTATATCCGGTGATTATGCTATCATAGGAGCGAATAGTGAAAGTACTATGGGCGGCAACGCGGGCGCGGCATATATTTTTAAGAATAATTCCGGGACATGGACAGAACAGGCAAAGTTGACCGCATCGGACGCGGAATCTGGAGATTTTTTCGGAATATCTGTTTCTATATCCGGCGATTATGCTATCGCAGGGGCGTATCAGGAAGATACCAGGGATAGTTATGCGGGTGCAGCATATATTTTTAGGAATAATTCCGGGACATGGACGGAACAGGAAAAATTGACCGCACCGGATGCAAATGCTTATGATTTTTTCGGAATATCCGTTTCCATATCCGGTGATCATGCTATCGCAGGGGCAACCGGAGGAGAAGATACCGGGAGTAGCAACACAGGTGTAGCATATATTTTTAAAGAACCTGAAACTGCTATTGATGAAGACAGCACACTGCCACGATCCTTTGGTTTGCAGGCAGCATATCCCAATCCCTTCAATCCGGCAGTAACATTAAACTATAATTTGATAGATGATGGACAGACAATACTTCAAATCTACAATATAAAGGGAGAGCCGGTCAAGACACTGCAAAATGAATTTCAAACCGCAGGAAATTATGTCCTTACCTGGCAGCCGGTGAATATCAGCTCTGGAATATATATGGTGTACTTACGATCAGGAAATAAAACCCATTTACAAAAAATTGCATATGTGAAATAATAAGTAGTAAGTAGTGAGAGGTTAGAAGTAGCACAACCAGAATTCGGGATCTTTTTGTATTCAAAATTTGTAAAAATAATACAATTGTAGGGAACAGGCACGTGTCCGGCATAGCGGGCGAAGACGGATGCCTGTTCCTTACGTCGCCAATATCAAACATTGCCAATTATTATTGGAGCATTTAAAACAGCATCATCCAAATTAATCCATCAATTAGGATATTATAATTTTAACTTGTTTTCAATGTCAAAATGATCGCCTCGCGACAGATCAACAACGTGTCCCATCGCTATGATTCGATTCTCAATGCAATTGCGACATTGACCGCTTGTATCGCTTACACATATTTTATCCGGATATATTTCATATAATTTTCGGTTTTCAGTAGGACTGATATTTGGCATTAAAACATTGGCTCCCGCCTCTAAGGCCATCTCTCTTCCCATTGGATCTAAAGAACCGAGAGCGGTTGTTGATGGCAGTAAAACCTTCGGAAGCAACAATCTCGTTAAGGACACCATCACCAATGTTTCCTGAAGGGTTCCCGACTTACTTCCTCGCAGCGGGGTGTCTTCATGACAAAGATAAGGTCCGATCCCGACCATATGAGGTTCTAATGATTTTACGTATAATAGATCTTCAATTAGATCATCGTTCGTCTGCGTCGGTAATCCAACCATAAATCCGGCCCCGGCCTGATACCCTATTTCCTTTAAGTTGGACAGACACTCGCGCCGGGTGTCATAAGACATATAATCAGGATGAATTGTTTCATAAAGTCGCCTCGATGCCGCTTCATGTCTTAATAAATACCGGTCAGCGCCGGCATCGAACAGTTTTTGATATGACTCTTTACTTCTTTCTCCCAGCGATAAGGTAATTGCCGCGTCCGTGCATTTCATCTTGATCTCTTTGATGATCTCAACCAGTAACCGGTCAGTATAATACGTATCTTCACCACCTTGAATAACAAAGGTACGGTAGCCAAGATCATATCCGGTCTGACAAGCAGTTACAATTTCTGACTGTGAAAGCCGATACCGTTCAATTTTTTGATTTTGACTGTTAATTCCGCAATAAAAACAACCCTGTTTGCAATAATTGGATATCTCAATTATCCCGCGTAAATAAACACGATTCTGGTAATATTTTTCCTTGACCACAAATGATGCTTTATATAAATACGGAATCTCTTTAAAACTGATATTATCTAAAATAAAGCATAATTCTGTTTTACTCAAGGCATGATGTTTTTTCAATTTATCAATTAATGAATAAATAGAGCTTGTCAATTCATCACTATTTTGAGAATGAGCCTTAAGATTGGGAAATATGTAGTTCATGATACCAGCTCCTTTTCTAAGCTCCGGATCCAAGTATTAAGTGCAACAATTGTCACCGCCCAATAATACATAAACAGGAGTTTTAAATCCAAGACATTTTCCCTGTCTGCCTAAATTATCTTGGACAAAGAGGTAAGTACTCCAAACCTCCCCTCCGAAGGAGTTCCTCCGGAACAAAGGGGAGATTTCATAAAGCCCCGATTTGTGATGTTCATTACAGATTGATTGTCAATAATTCCGTAAATTATGATATGCATGAGCGTAAATCACAACAGTTAGCAAATTATAATTATTCACGCCCGGGAT
>JAUXEL010000186.1 GCA_030620575.1 Fidelibacterota bacterium | reverse complement strand
GCACGCGATGAGATGAAACAAATCGCTGACGAATTCAGGATATTGGCCCGATCCACTTCCGTTCCGACTCCGGCACTGGACCGATTGTACACCCATACAGACCCAGATGTTCAACCTGCAGCCGATGGCAGTACCAGGATTTCACTGAAATGGGGCGGTGTGGGGATTGTGCTCAGCGCTTTGGTAGTTCTGATTGTTGTTTTAATAATACAAGGAAGCTTTATTAATATACATTAGTAATTTATGTTATAATGGATAAAAAAATGAATAAATCAGAAAAGTTTTGGGACAGGATATCAAAGAATTATGATAAGCGAGCCAATAATGATAAGGCTTACAAAAAGACTCTTGAAATCACTAAAAAACATCTCAAATCTAGCGACATTGTTCTGGATTATGCATGTGCAACAGGATTATATTCCATTGAACTTGCTGGAAATGTGAAAGAGATTCATGGAATTGATATCTGGAAATTTTCAAATTGTTGAGACTAGTAATTTACCTCCAATGCAATATTTGATTATAGCAAAGAAGATATAGAGAACTGAACAAATCACTTCACCGGACTGCAATATCAACTCCGAGTATCTTGAAGAAGAACATGCCCGAGGAAAAGTAGTAATAACTGTGGAACATGATAACAAATCCTGATAAAATGGGAGGGAAAGTATGAAAATGTTCAAATCAAAAAAGATTAAAAGAGACACCAAAAGGGTATTTCTGAAAATGGGTACCTGCTCCCGTACATTCTTCTATATATTAAACCGCGAATTCGGTTTTCCACTTGAAAATGAGGAGCGCGCGGCGGACCCGTTAGCTGGTGGAATATTGCAGCAGGGATATCAATGTGGAATGCTTTGGGGGGCTTCATTGGCTGTTGGAGCGGAATCCTTTCGCAGGTGTGGTGACCGGGGCCGGGCCACCGGTATAACCATAAAGGCAACTCAGCACATTATGGAATCTTTTATAAACAGGACGAAGAGTGCTGACTGTATTGACATTACCAACTGCAACTGGTCAAGCAAATGGAGTATTGCCAAATATTTTTTCACCGGAAAAATGTTTACCTGTTTTAAACTTGCGGAAAAATGGGCCCCGGATGCGATCCAGTCAGCAACCGAAGGATTATCCCTCGAGCAAACCGATCTGCCTAAACAACCGATAAGCTGTGCTTCCGAAGTCGCCAGAAAAATGGGAGGTAGTGATGAGGAAATGGTCATGGTCGCCGGATTTGCCGGAGGTCTCGGATTGAGCGGCAATGGATGCGGCGCGCTGAGTGCTGCCATATGGATGAACACTCTCACCGAGGTTAGAGAACAAAACAAGAAATCCTCTTTTTCCGATCCGAGTACGGAAAAAATATTAAAAGCATTTTATGACGAGACCGATTATGAAATGCTATGTAATAAAATATCAGGACAGTGTTTTAAGACAATAGATGATCATACGGAATTCATAAAAAACGGTGGCTGCGATAAACTGATTAATGTACTCGCGCGATCATTACTCTCAAAGTAAGATGAAATTTAATAGTAATCATGATGAAGGTGCGAAGGATTTGCTTTTGCGGAGGAAGTAACAATGAGTTACTCATTCAGAAGTTTACAAAATAATACAACGGTTCCGGCGATGGCAGATAATTGTGGAGCATTTGAAGAACTTGAGCGAGGTGTATGTGCGGCATTGGAGACCTATTCCAATGTTCATAGGGGTACCGCTCATTATTCCATGGTCTCGACAGAATTGTTCGAGCGAGCCAGGGATATTATTATTGAATACCTGGGACTGAAAAAAAATGAATATGTGGTTGTTTATTGCACGGGTCGTGGCTTAGAAGTATTAGAGACACAGCTTAAATCCAATAATTACCATATCCTATCGAGTCGAGATATAGGTTTACCACTAGGGTTGAGAGCACTTGTGATAAGAAAAAACGCTTTGCAGGTTGACGAGTGTTCTTCTTCCCGGTCTTATTCGGGTGAGTTTCGGTCTCGAAAACGAAGATAGTGAAGTGGATAGGCTAATCAAGGTTTTGGAAAGGATTATTAGTGCTCCCCGATCCACTGTCAATAGGCTGCTTGCTTTTACCCGTAATGGAACGCCTTTTTTGGCACGTACGGATGTCCAGGAACAAATGAAGGAGTTTCTCGAAAGTTGTATTAAAAAAGTATATTCGCTCCGCTCGGATTGATTGTCAAGAGATGGAAATTTTATTTTAATTGAAAAACAGGCATAACCGGCAAGCTACATAGAAAGGAAGTTAGCCTTTGATAGCATTTTAGGTTAGACTTAAATTTTACAGTTTTAAGGAAGGATACACAAATGAAAGCTATTGTATACACAAAATACGGATCACCCGATGTTCTTGAATTTAAAGAGGTAGAAAAACCTACTCCCTATTCCATTTTTATCATATCTTGAAACAAAGTGTTGACATTGACGTAAATTTGTTGTAGGTTAGTTACATGAGTAGTTAACCATCTAACTGGGTTGGCTTTCATTACAATATTTTACATCAAGTCAAGGCAAGTTAGGAATAAAAATGAAACCGGAATTTAATACCGATAAATCAATTTACTTGCAGATAGCCGAGAGCATCGAAGATGATATTCTGCAAGAAATTATTGAAGAAGAGGCGCAGGTACCGTCAACCAATCAGTTGGCGGTTATGTACCGCATTAATCCCGCCACTGCCGCCAAGGGAATCAATATGTTGGTCAATGAAGGAATTTTATATAAAAAACGGGGAATTGGTATGTTTGTTTCGAGTGAAGCGGTTAAAAAAATCCGTACCAAACGGAAAACAGCATTTTACGATAAATATATTGTC
>JAUXEL010000164.1 GCA_030620575.1 Fidelibacterota bacterium | reverse complement strand
TACCCATCGTAAAACGTAGCATGAATCCTATTACTGTGGAAAATATATGGAGAACACGTACAGAAAATTTCTTTCCAAACAATCCAAGAAGCAAAGAAAAAACAAATAAGACAATAATCAGGATAAGGGTAAAAACAATTAAAAATAATGCTTTAAATGTGGCTAAGATATATTTCATAATTCTTTAGGGGTTGTAAGTTGACCCATAAATAAAATGGCTTTTTCTTTTTGATTGCGAATAATAAACATGAAAGGATGATCTGCGCGGAATTCGATAGGTGCCATTTGAACAGGTGCCATGGATGTCAGTTTCATAACCACGGCAGTCGCCGCCGCAGCCTCGGTTTTTTCTTCGTCGACTTCAATAAATGCTTTATGAATCACAGCGGATATCATTAAATCTTTATTCCCTGTCATGCCGCTAAAATCAGCTTGTTGAGTGAATGCATCCGTCATCCCCATTTCCATCAGGTAAGCATTTAATTCGTACGCGGTTTCAAGGCGAAATTTTGGAAGATATACCAATATATCTTCTTCTTGTTTGCTGCTATCATGTTTTGCAATATCTTTGCAGGAAATTTTTTTATTTAGTTTAGATAAACCGTTGTGCTCTCTGGGTAAAATAATCAGCATACTATATTCGTAACCTTTATAAGTCAGTTCAAGCATTTGGTAATCTGATGTTTGTGAATATTGGTAATAATGACGTTGATACATCATATCTGTTTCGACTGTTTCTTCGTTCATACAGTAGAAGGATCTTTTTTTCGTCATTTTCGGATTAAATTTATGAGACCATTCAGCATTAAAATATACCGCATTAGTTAAAATCATACGGGTCATTGCGTTGATTGCATTGGGTGGTATCAAATCATGGATCCGGTCGGCTGTTTTATCGCTCACCCATTTATTAATAATTTCTCTTGATACACCCGGTTGTGAGATAAAATTCATTTCTCTTGCATCAGCAAGATATTTTTCTTTTACAATATTTATATATTTTTTGCGTAGTTTGTAACTATTTTGAACCCAAACCGCATTAGCAATATTCATTTCGAAATCCGATTTTTCCGATACCCGCAATGATTCGGTCAATGCGCCGAATTCTGTATGGAAATTACTATTTTGCGGGCCGTAATGAAACACCTTCTGCATTTGCTTAGCTGTCTCTCCTTCCGCGCCAGCATAGGTCATTGCCAAGGCTGAAGAAATACTCAAAGGTGAATAAAAGGTATTTTCTAATGCCTGCTTTGTAATGCTATGATAAAAATCAAACGCAAATATATTCAATCCTTCCACGATTTGTTCCTGCGTGACCGCAGGTACCGTGGACACATCCTGAATGACCTCTTTTTGTGTACATGCTGAAAAAAACAGCAATGAAGCAACAAGTAAAATAAAAAGGGGTTTCACTTTATCTCCTTATATGATAGTATCTTTCAAAAACTTATTATCTTTTTCCGGATAATCGGTCATATAATGCAATCCCCTGCTTTCATTTCTGCGTAGAGCTGAACGAACGATCAAATATGCAACGGCAGAGAGATTACGAAGCTCCAAAAGCTCCATACTTACCTTGGTCCGTTTATAGTAATCTTCAATTTCTTCATAGAGGGTTGTCATCCTGCGAATAGCACGATTTAGCTGTACGGTAGAACGTACAATACCGACATAATCCCACATGATAGTCTGCAGTTCTGTCCGGTTATTGCGAATCATTCCCCATTCCTGTGGATTTGTAACATCCGTGTCATCCCAGTCCGGAATTAATACATTATTAAGTGCATTACGTTTTTTTTCGATAACGCGCTTGGCAGCACGGTGAGCAAAAACAAGAGCTTCAAGCAAACTGTTACTTGCGAGGCGGTTTGCGCCGTGTACACCGGTATTGGCAACTTCTCCGGCAGCAAAAAGATTGTGCATGGATGTTTGCCCGTTTAAATTGCTCATTACCCCGCCGCAAATATAATGGGCTGCCGGAACAACCGGAATCCATTCTTTTGTAATATCAATACGCAGAGTTTCTTTGCAATGCGATGTAATATTCGGAAAATGTTTACGAACTTTATCCGCCGGAAGATGTGTCATATCCAGATAGACGCAGGGCTCTCCATGTGATTTACATTCCGTATCAATGGCACGCGCTACAATATCCCGGGGTGCCAGTTCCAAGCGCTCATCATATGATTCCATAAAGCGTTCACCGGAAGCATTTCTTAATATGCCTCCAAAACCGCGGCAGGCCTCTGAGATCAGGAAAGGTTCGCTACCCGGATTATACAAAGCGGTAGGATGGAACTGTATAAACTCCATATTGGCAATACGAACTCCTGCACGGTAAGCCATTGCAATGCCGTCACCGGTTGCAACTTGCGGGTTTGTGGTATAAAGATAAACCCGTGAAGCGCCTCCTGTTGCCAATAAAGTATAATCCGCACGAAATGTTTTCACCTTTCCGGTTTTTTCATCCAGAATATAAGCTCCAAAGCAGACATTAAAAGCAGATTGTAAATTGTTGAGTACATGATGGTCTGTAATTAATTCTACGACCATATGCTGTTCGTAAATATGGATATTCGGATGTTCTCTTATACGCTCAATCAATTTTTCCTGAATATTTTTACCGGTTTGATCCGCTACATGCAAAATACGGTATTTACTGTGTCCGCCTTCACGCGCCAGATCAAAGGAACCGTCATCCTTTGCATCAAAAGTAACCCCGTAATTGATAAGCTCATTAATACGTTGAGGAGCTTCTTTTACCATAATCTCAACAGCATCAGAATGACAAAGTCCTGCACCGGCAATTTGGGTGTCTTTCGCGTGATATTCAATATCATCATCTTTTGCAACTACTGCGGCAACACCCCCCTGTGCCAGTATGGTAGTGGTATTATTAAGTTCGGATTTTGTAATAATATTTACTTTCCCGTATTCGGCGACTTTCAAAGCAAAACTCAGTCCGGCAATGCCGCTGCCGATAACAAGGTAATCCGATTTGATTTGATTCATATTTTATATATCCACGTCAGTTAATTATTTACATATTTCATATTTGTAATCAATTTATGGATAAATCCATCAGAAGCAAAGAAACGAATGATATATGTGGAAAAGTTGAAAATAATGTAGGGAACGGTTTGAAACCGTTCTGTACTTGTTGTCTGTCCGATGTCTTGTCCGGCAAAGCTAAACAAAGGGAAAGCGTGGCAGACCTGTCGTAAATTGATTTAAGAAAAAGGAACACCGATGTGTGATTTACGAACTTCTAAATTTTGCATTCGTTAATCCTTGTTGGATATTCATTTCTTGTTCAACCCCTTTAGGGTTGGGATGTAAAGACGCATCGTTTCTATTGATGTTGAACCCCTTCG
>JAUXEL010000061.1 GCA_030620575.1 Fidelibacterota bacterium | reverse complement strand
TTCCGGGTTGATTCGAACCGTCGTTTGACGGAGAGAAATCCCGGCTTGTCCGGCCCCGATATTTCGGGGCAGTGAAGACGGAATGGTCGAAGAAATAAGACCCAACTTCCGGCTTCCGGCTTCCGGCTTCCGGCTTCCGACTTTCCTCTTCCAAACAAAAAAAGGACGTCCGTCAGCTGACGGACGCCCCTACTTTTTATTTTGTATTTTATTCTTTTACTTTGCGCTAGATTATCATCATCGCATCGCCATAAGAGTAGAAATTATATTTCTCTTTTATTGCTTCCGCATAAGCATCCAGAATTAGATCATGACTTGCAAAGGCGGATACCATCATGATAAGAGTAGATTTGGGCTGATGGAAATTGGTAATGAGAGCATCTACAACCTGAAAAACATACGGCGGATAAATAAATTTATCTGTCCATGTGTTTTTGGGATTAACATTAGTACCGGAAATCAATGAAGATTCCAATGCACGCACCGTGGAGGTACCTATCGCTACAATTCGGCCACCGTTTTGTTTTGTTGTATTGATGATATTTGCTGTTTTTTTGTAAATGTTAAAATATTCAGAATCCATTTGATGGCGGCGAAGGTCTTCTACTTGAACCGATCTAAATGTCCCCAATCCAATATGCAGTGTAATAGGTGCTAATTTGATGCCTCTTTTCTCAATATCCTGAAACATCTTTTCTGTGAAGTGCAGACCGGCAGTGGGCACAGCGACTGCTCCCAGTTCTTTTGCAAAAACAGTTTGATAGCGCACTTTATCGATCTCTTCGCTTTCGCGTTTGATATAAGGCGGCAAGGGTGATCTTCCGTTTGCCATAACATATTTCATAAAAGTAGATTTGGAACAATTATACCGTATCACGCGTCCTCCGGATATGGTATTATCTATAACATCGGCATAGATATTATCAGTGAAACGCAGTTTATTTCCGATACGTACTTTACGCGCCGGTTTCACTAATACTTCCCAAATCTGATCTTCCAGTTCCCGCAGTAAAAAGACCTCTACTTCAGAGTCGGTTTTATCCTTATATGCAAATAAGCGGGCCGGAAATACCTTGGTATTATTATAGGCCAAACAATCTGTAGGCTTTAAAAATTTCTTGATATCGGAGAAAGGATGATGGGTAAAAGTTCCCCTTTCACGATTTACCACCATTAAACGGTCATCGCCCCGTTTATCGCTTGGATATTGCGCAATCAATTCCTTCGGCAATTCATAATCAAAATCCGATAAGCGTAATGCTTTTGGTTGTGTGTTAAAAATCTCAAACTTCGTCATAGAATAAACTCCCCTGGGAATTAGGTTTACGTTTTTTTAAATGCAGGTGTTTGTAAGTTCTGTCAAGTGCAATACGCCCCCTTGCAGTACGCTGCAAAAAACCTTCTTGTATTAAAAATGGCTCATATACTTCTTCAATGGTTTCAGCTTCTTCCCCGATCGCTACCGCAAGATTTTGCAAGCCCACCGGGCCGCCTGCAAAGTGATTAACCAATGTTAAGAGAATACGGCGATCCATACTATCCAATCCAATTTCATCCACCTCCAGCATAAGCAGAGCATCATTCGCAACTTCTTTGGTAATGACCCCGTCACATTTTACTTCCGCATAATCACGGCAACGTTTCAGAAGCCGGTTTACAATACGTGGAGTACCGCGGGACCGTTTCCCCAGTTCTCTGGCACCATCCGGGGTGATCTTGATCTTTAGTATATCCGCGGAACGTATTACAATGCGGATCAATTCTTCGTGCGTATAGTTATCCAGGCGCAAGGTGATACCAAAACGGTCACGTATCGGCGAAGTTAGTAATCCTGCCCGTGTTGTTGCGCCAACGAGAGTAAATCCTTCAAGATTCAATTGAATACTGCGTGCGCTGGGTCCTTTATCGATTATAATATCAATACGAAAATCTTCCATCGCGGAATAGAGATATTCTTCTACAACCCGGTTCATGCGGTGGACTTCATCAACAAACAAAACGTCACCGCTATCCAAGTTGGTAAGAATTCCCGCAAGATCACCTGCACGTTCTAAAATGGGACCGGACGATATTCTGATATTCGATCCGAGTTCTGCTGCTATAATATTTGCTAAGGTGGTTTTTCCCAGTCCGGGAGGACCGAAAAGCAGTACATGATCCAAGGGTTCATTCCGTTTTTTTGCGGCTTTAATATAAATTTTCAGGTTTTCAATGAGCTTCTTTTGACCAATAAATTCATCCAATGTCTTGGGGCGAAGCGAAAATTCCAACTCCTTTTCAAGTTCCCCAAGTTCCGGATTTACAATTTCTGATCTCATATAATAAAAGCCACCATCAACTGGTAATTTACGATTTTTTTCAAGGATTCGCTATATGTTTTTAGTTGAAGTAACGGTTGATTGTAACAATATATTAATTTACGGAGGGGATGGATAAGAAAATGAATTTGCGTTTACTGACGTATATAGGCACGGCCAAGGATATATAAATTATTTCCGGAGATGCTGTAGTTAAATGAAATATCTACTGCTCCACGGCGTTCGTATGTAAATCTATCTTCATCATAGGTATATGCACCGGTAGTTACTGCCGTTTGATAAGTTGTCCCGTTATAATTTTCCAGACGGTATGTCAAATCTTCATTGAAGGTAATTTTTTCCCAATCTCCGGTATTGTAATTCATATATTTCCAGGTACCGATTAAAACATTTTCAATTTCTTCATTCCCAAAACATCCCAGCAGAAGGAACAAGGATATTAAAAGAAGCAAACTGATTTTAAAATACTTTTTCATTATCCGATAATATATAATTTTTCTTTTCAGTTTACACTCCGTTTTTTATTTTTTTATTCTTCTCCCCTTCTAACTTTTCCGGACAGGGTTGAAGGGGACGAATTTTTACCTGATTGTAAAATATCCAATAATCTACTTGTAAATTGTGAACTATAACTTATAAGAGGTTGAGTTGTCGATAGGTTGAGTTGTCGAGGAAATGGCTTCTCCGGAGTCATCTTTTATCTTCTTAATAGGTTAAGGTTGAGGTTAAGGAAAAAAAGAATTTTTCACTTTCTTAACTTTTATCTTTTGCCTTTTATCTTTTATCTTTTACTTCTGATTTCTGACTTCTAACTTCTTATTTGTTATTCGTGGTGAAACTGATTAAATTCGAATTGAAAAATCAGGAGTTTGAATGGATTGGGATATTGTCATCGGTTTGGAAATGCATGTACAGCTGAACACTGAAACAAAGGCTTTTTGTTCATGCAAGGTGAGTTACGGAGATACCCCGAACACTAATGTTTGTCCGGTATGTCTCGGCTATCCCGGATCACTTCCTGTTCTAAACAAAGAAATGGTCAATTCTGCCATTAAGCTCGGACTTGTCACTCATTGCCATATTCGCCCACACAGTACTTTTGCGCGAAAAAACTATTTTTATCCCGACCTACCCAAGGGATATCAAATTTCGCAGTATAATGACCCTATTTGCTATGGAGGATATGTTGATATCCACATCAATGGCAATAGCAAACGAATTGGATTAACCCGCATTCATATGGAAGAAGATGCCGGAAAATCCATGCACAGTGAAGGTGGTACACTTGTCGATTTGAACCGTTGCGGCACTCCTCTACTGGAAATTGTCAGTGAACCGGATATGACTTCGCCTGAAGAAGCATATGCCTATTTAACAAAAATAAAACAAATTGTCCGTTATACCGGCGTGTCCGATTGCAATATGGAAGAAGGCTCCATACGCTGTGATGCAAATATTTCCCTAAAGCCGAAGGGGCAAAAGGAATTCGGAACACGTACAGAATTGAAAAATATGAATTCCTTCCGGAATATTGAACGGGCATTAAAATACGAAGTGGAGCGTCAGCGCGCTATTCTGGAATCCGGGGAAAGCATTATCCAACAGACCTTGTTGTGGGATGAACAGAGCGGACAAACAAAAACCATGCGTACGAAAGAGGATTCGCATGATTATCGCTATTTTCCTGAACCGGACCTGTCCCCGGTATTTGTGGATAAGGACTGGATAGAAAGTATGCAGGTTACATTGCCTGAATTTCCCGATGTCCGCAAACAGCGTTTTATAAACGATTTCAATTTTTCGGATGAGGATGCCGGCGTTCTGACTTCCGAAAAAGAAATTGCGGATTATTTTGAAGCAGTCCTTCGTTACTTTAATAAACCAAAACTGGTGCTCAACTGGGTGCGGACGGAGATCCTGCGCATGCTGTATGAAACCGGGAAAAGTATCAGCGCGTCACCGGTCTCGCCGGAAGCACTTGCCAGGCTCCTTGAATATTTGGATAAAAATATTATTACAGCACTGACTGCCAAGGCCGTCATCGATGAGATGGCAGCAAGTGGAAAATCTGCCAAGACGATCATTGAAGAAAAGGGATTAGAGCAAATCTCTGATACCGGAAAACTTGAAACACTCATCGACAGTATTTTCCGGGAAAATGAGGCTCTGACCCGGAAATTAAAAGAAGGTGAAACAAAGTTGATGGGGTTTTTCATCGGACAGGTGATGCGTGCCACTAAAGGGCAGGCGGATCAGGTTCTTACCCGAAAACTCATTAATAAAAAGCTGGGGCTGTAAATGCAGAATCTGCTTTGTATCGATATCGGAAATACGAACGTAACGATAGCTGTCATACAGGATGATAAGATCCATAGCGAGATCTGTATTCCCAGTTCTCCCCTGCTGCCCTTGCAGGAATACACGGCATTTGTACAAAACATGATAAAGCAAACCGGACTGAACAGTACAGAGATTTGCGGTATTGTTATTTCTTCCGTAGTGCCGCGCCTGACCCAGCCTTTTACTGATGTATCAAAGCAAATATTTCATACTGAGCCTATTATTGTTGATCATTTACTTCCCATTGATCTGACAATCCGTTATGATGATCCTGCAGAAGTAGGTGCTGATCGTATTTGTAATGCAGTTGCCGCACTTGAACGCTATAATGCTCCCCTAATTATTGTGGATATGGGTACTGCCACAACCTTTGATGTTGTGAGCCGGAAGCGCGAATATCTGGGCGGGGTTATTATGCCCGGACTTGAAACTGCAGGGCGGGATTTATTTAAACGCGCGGCCCGTTTACCTCAGGTACAATTTGATTTTCCAAAAAAGATCATTGGTACATATACCCATGAAAGTTTACAAGCCGGTTTAATGTGGGGAACTGTTGACCAAATTGACGGGTTAATACAGCGGATATGCCGTGAATGGGAAAAACAGTCTGTTACCGTGATCGCTACCGGCGGGCTATCAGAAATTATCGCACCGCATTCGCGATATATTCAGCATGTTGATAAAGAACTCACGCTGTTCGGAATGAAATATATTTATGAACAGCTGAGAGGAGATATATAATGAAACGTACGGGTATTATTTTACTATTCAGTCTGCAGTTATTATTTGCCGCATCCTATACGTCTATGGGCGATGTAAAAAAAATTAATAGTCTTGACCTTCGAATGACAGATTACGGGGCGAGCCTGGGCGGTGCAATGCAATGGCGCCTAATAAATAATTTTCATGCTGGTGTACAGCTAAACTGGACCTTTGTTTCAAGCGGCAAAGAATATACCATGACAGATCCCTATACCGGTTATACCTATAGAATAAATACTATCCATCTTGATTTTGCCAAAGCGGGTTTATTTTTAAAAAAACATTTTTTCACCAATCAACTGGCTAATACATTTGCACCTTATATTTCTGTTCAGGCCGGACCTGTTCTTGCTATTGACACCGATAACGATCCATGGGCAAATTTTAGCCGTTATCGGGATGCTGTTTACCATTTTGGATTTTATACCCATTTTCATATTGGAATAGATTTTATGATGGAAAAACGTTCTTCCGTTACCGTTGCGCTGGGCTACGAACTGAATTATTTTAATCAGGCCGTGGATGAAGAAATACTGAAAACCAACTGGAATGGTGCTGCTCTGATATTGAATTATGGAAAGTATTTTTAATGGCGCATGAACAATTCTTCTTTTCACAAAATATTGATCAGGATATTCTGCGTTTTGAATATGATGAACATCATCATTTAAGCCGGGTCCTTCGAAAAAAAATCGGTGACATTATTTGGGCAAGCAACGGTAACGGTATGGCCTACGAAACAAAGATTATTTCTATCGCCGAGAATGACACCAATTGTAAAATTATTAATGCTTATCCCCTTTGGGGTGAACCAAAAAACCGTGTTTCTCTCGCAGTTGGGATCATTAAACCTTCACATTGGGAAATCATGCTGGAAAAAGCTGTTGAACTTGGTGTTTATGAGATATTTCCTCTGGTCACGCGTTACACGGTGAAAAATGATATCAAGCGTGAACGCAGTGAAAAGATCATTCTATCCGCAGTAAAGCAATGCGGCCGCAGCCGTATCCCGATATTGCATGAATCCATGCAGTATTCTGAGTTTATCCAAATAAAACGCAGTGAAACAGTTTATATTTGCGATAATCAAGATGACTACCCTTCTCTGGAAGCGGATTCTGATAATCATAATTATTTGGTGCTGATCGGTCCGGAAGGCGGGTTTCATTCCGATGAAGTTGATTTGGCTATTCAACACTCTGCGCAACCTGTTCTACTGACAAATCGGCGTTTACGAACAGAAACGGCCTGTATTGCAGCGTTGAGTAAATTGGTGGTATAGAAACAATTAAAATAATTAACATTGACTCAATGATAACAATTAAGATTGAGTCAAATTTTATATCACTTCTTTGTTAGCTTACTCACAATAATAATCGCCAGAAACGCCAGCACAAAACTCACAAACCGTTCGGCGATGATCGCTTGCAAAAATTCGATATTCTTCCATATGATGGTGGTCAAAGCACCGGTAAGCATTCCTGCTATTGCACCCTCGCGTGTGATCTTTTTCCAATAGATCATGGAAATGAGGACCGGTCCGAAACTTGCCCCCAACCCCGACCAGGCATAGGAAACGAGCTTGAAGATCAAATCGGTCGAGAACCATGCTATGATGAAAGCCAATATACCAACGGCAAGCGTGATGATCCTGCTGGTTGTCAACATTTTTTCGGGACTGAGCTTTTTTTTCCCGACTTTGTGAACGATATCTTCGGAAATGGCCGATGCCGTAACCAGCAGTTGCGAATCGGCCGTGGACATCATGGCAGCCATGGCACCGGAGATCAGAATTCCCGCGAACCATGCAGGCAAAAGGTTTTTCGCCATATAAGGCATGATCTGTTCGGGATCGCTCACAATACCTTGGCCGTACAATTTGTATGCGATCAATCCGATGAGGAAAGCTCCAATAAAAGCTGGGATCGCCCAAAAATAAGCGATCTTTCGGCCTTTTTTAATATCATCGGGATTTTTGATCGCCATATATCTGACAATCAGATGCGGTTGTCCCATATAGCCGAAACCCCAACTGAGTCCACTGATGATCGCAAAAATTCCCGCAATTCCCGTGTAAGTTCCGGTCAAAGATAATGTTTCCTTTGAAAAATCGTGGAGAATCGCCGGATCGGTGTTCATGATCTCAATGAAACCAAAGATCGGCAACAATACCAGGACTAGGATCATGATCAATGATTGAACCACGTCGGTCCAGACCACAGCATTGAATCCGCCGAGGATCGTGTAAAGCAATATCACACCTGCCCCGATGAGCATGCCCGTTTTCTGCGGCATTCCAAACATGACGTTGAGAACTTTGCCGGCTCCGTTGAATTGCGCGGCCACGTAAAAGGTAAAGAAAAATGTGATAATCAAGGATGCGATCAATCTTAAGGCCTTTTCATCATTAAAATAACGGGCTATAAGGTCGGGCAATGTCAGGGAATTGTATTCTCCCGCAAGGTCGCGGATCGGTTTTGCCAGGAATTTCCACGCAATAATAATTCCCGATAAGCTTCCGATCACGACCCATATTTCTGATATTCCGCTTATCAATGCCGCGCCGGGAAGTCCAAGAAGCAGCCATGCGGATTCTCCGCTGGCTCTCTCCGACAATGATATGGCCCAGGATCCCAATTTCCGGTCTGCCAGTAAATAATCCGCATTGGTCCTGTTTTTATTGACCGATCTGATACCGATATATAGAATGATGATCAAATAAATAATGATCCCGATAAAGATTGGATTCATTATGACTCCTTACCCTTTAATTACCCAAGGGAATAATTTATGAATTATAACTATATTTTCAATGGGAAAAGTAACAAGAACCCTTCTTTTATAACTCAATAATTTATTATGTTTATGGAAATCTCCCCATATAATCTCCGCATATTTTGCAGGTTTTATTTGCCATTGCGGAGATAAAGTTCTATATTTACCGCATAATGTGCGGAGTTTATTATGTATATCTATGAACAAAGTAATTGGCCACAATTCAAATGGGATGCAGCAAAACTGTTAACCTTGCTGACAAAGGTGCGGAATTTGCAAGGGCGTGTTGTGGGGAAAATGGGTGCTTTGGGTTTTGAGCTAAAAAATCAGGCTAATCTTGAGATCCTTACGCAGGACGTTTTGAAATCGACAGAAATAGAAGGTGAATTATTAAATCCCGACCAAGTGCGTTCATCAGTGGCTCGCCAACTTGGTTTAGATATTTCGGGACTGGTTCCCTCTGACAGGAATGTAGATGGTGTGGTTGAAATGATGATTGATGCAACAAGAAATTTCGATAAACCATTAAATAAAGACCGACTTTTTGCATGGCAAAGTGCGTTATTCCCAAGCGGATATAATGGAATGTTTAAGGTGCTTACAGGAAAATGGAGAGATGATTCGAACGGCCCCATGCAAGTTATATCGGGACCAATGGGAAAAGAAAAAATGCATTATCAAGCTCCTGCTACAGATTCATTGGAAGCGGAAATGAAAAGTTTCTTTGAATGGATAAACGATAGACAAGATATAGACTTGGTTATTAAAGCTGCCATAACTCATTTATGGTTTGTTACACTTCATCCATTTGAAGATGGCAATGGCAGGATAGCCCGCGCAATAAGTGATATGCAGCTTGCCCGATCAGATAATCAATCCTACCGTTTTTATAGCATGTCCACCCAAATAAGAAAAGAGAGAAAGCAGTATTATGATATACTGAAACAAACACAAAAAGGAACGCTCAATATCACAAGTTGGATAGAGTGGTTTTTGCATTGTCTATTACATGCTTTAGAGTCATCTGAAACCATACTTGAAAGAGTGATTTCCAAGCACAACTTTTGGGTTAATAACGCCTCAAAGATTAAAAATGAACGGCAAGAAAAGTTGCTAAACAGACTCTTAGATGGATTTGACAGAAAATTAACAAGTTCAAAATGGGCGAAAATTGCTAAATGCTCACAGGATACCGCAACAAGGGATATTCAAAATCTTATTGATAAAAATATCTTATATAAACTCCCCGGAGGCGGGCGAAGTACAGGGTAAGTCGGAGGCCAAGCGGTCTTAGGAAGACAAAATTTGTATTCAACTCCTTGGC
>JAUXEL010000199.1 GCA_030620575.1 Fidelibacterota bacterium | reverse complement strand
TATCGCTTTATCGGTGTAAACCAGGGACCTCTTATGCGCATGGGTGAAGGCTTCATTGCGCGGGAAGATATCAATTGGGTCCATTCGACATTGAAAAAAATGTGGCCAAAGAAACAGCCTGTCTTTTTTATAACACATTATCCTATTGATCACACCGTTACGAATTCTTACGAGTTTTTGGATATTGTCAAGCATTACAATGTCCAAGCAATTATGCACGGTCATGGCCATAGCAATCGTCTAAATGATTATTCGGATGTAACCGGTATCATGGGGCGGTCAAATTTGAGTCGCGGGGGGCCCGGAGGATATAATATTGTCACGATTGAAGCCGATACCATGACCTGGACGGAGCGGCGTCCCGTTGCCAAAGAAAGTTTGGATCCTTGGCTGGTTTTACCCTTAAAAGATTTTGAATACAGCGATTCGCATGACGCCCTAAAACCGGATATGTCGGTGAATGAAGATTATCCCGAAGTTAAGGTAGACTGGTCATACGATTCGGAATACTCCATTACTGCAGCTGTTGCAGTAATAGATGATAAAGTTATTTTTGGCAATCGCTCTGGAAAGATCACGGCGCTTTCTCTGGATGATGGTAAAGAATTATGGTCATATCAAACCGGTGGTCCGATCTTTACGGAACCCGCAGTCGTGGACACATTGGTTTACGTAACATCAACCGACTCTTCGCTATATTGTCTTAATAATAAGAATGGTGAAAAAGTTTGGAAATATAAAACCAAAGCGGCTATTGTCGCGCATCCTGTTGTTTATGATAATAAGATCTATTTTGGTGGAAGCGACGGAAAATTTCGCGCCGTCAACGCAACAACAGGAAAATTGGTTTGGGATTTTATGAGCATCTCGACCTATGTAGAAACCAAACCTTTGATCGCAGAAGGAAAAGTGATCTTTGGTGCCTGGGATACTCATTTATATGCATTAGATGCACAAAAAGGCAGTATGAAATGGATGTGGAAAGGTGAGAAAAGCGGATTGCTTTATTCGCCGGCAGTAGTGCATCCTGTCTATGCCAATGGTAAAGTTTTCATCGTTGCTCCGGATCGTGTTATGTCCGCAATCAATATTGAAGACGGTAAAACGGTGTGGCGCTCAGATAAATTTAAGGTCCGTGAAAATATTGGACTATCCGAAGACGGACAAACAGTTTATGCAAAAACCATGTGGGATATTGTATGTGCAATTTCTACAGAAGGCGATAAGCCCGAGACACGTTGGAGTACAGAAGCAAACTATGGTTTCGAGATCGACCCTTCAATTCCTGTTGAATATGCCGGACATGTATATTTTACAACCCAATTCGGTTATGTTTATTCTTTAAATGCAGAAAACGGTTCGGTGACTTGGCAGTATCGCATTGGTTCTAATTTGCTTAATACACCGGTTGTTATAGACAATATGATGGTTGTCAGCGGCATGGATGGAAAGGTAACAAAGCTCGTAACCGGTACGTAAATATAAATTTAAATGATTGTTGTAGAGACGCAGCACTGCTGCGTCTCTTTTTGTTGGTTGATAGTTTTTGATTATGATATGAGTTGCCCCGCGCTTTAGCACGGGGTTTTAGATCATCAATATTATAGGGTTTTAACCCCATTTCGTTTTTATGGGTTGAAACCCAGTTCTTGGAATAACACACCCACGGCATAAATGCCGTGGTAACTCATAAGCATATATTTTGGAGAATCCCGAAGGGATTCAATAACAGTATACACGAGAACATCTTCAAAAACAACCCAGCTTACCGACCGTAGCTCCGATACTTCGGAGCGTAGGCTGGGGGTTGAATAAGTTGAAGGCCTTAATTCTCACAGAGATCCCCAAACTTCGAATTTAAGGGCGGGAACTTCATTCTTGTCCTTTAAGCTTCATTATATTAAGTTTTATAAAACCACCTCTCACTTCTTGTTAAATTAAAAACAAGGGAGAAGATAATGAAGATCCGAATTCTTTCATTGATCCTATGCATCGCGCTTTTGTTTGCAGTGCCGGCAAAAGGACAGGGATTTGCATTAGGATATCAGTATGCTTTTTCCGGAGAATATTATTCCGGTTATATGATGCTTTTTGATCTTGTTGGTCCTATTGGCACATACGCCAATTTCTATGGAATAGGCGTATATAATTACGCTGATTATGACGATCCATGGCCGACTGATGAGTTGGCATTTACCATTGATAGGGATTATTGGACGGCTCAGAGTTTTGGGGTAACATTTCGTGTGTTTTACGGCTTATATGTGTATGCCGGCTATTGTAATGGGAGTTATATTTCCGTTCACGAAAGCACCTGGTTTGATGAAACATATACTTGGAGTTATGACGGATTTTATACAACACAGGAATGGAGTTATAATAGTAATCCGGGTTTTGATATTGGCGTTAATATTGTTGCCTTTCCCTATTTTGGAGTCGTTTTAGGATACAATTCATCCATGAACAGTATGGTAGTCGGCTTTAATACCAGCCTGTATTTTTAAAAT
>JAUXEL010000128.1 GCA_030620575.1 Fidelibacterota bacterium | reverse complement strand
CGCTTGGATTGGCAAAATCGGTCCTAATGGACATGAAAGGTGTAAAACGCGACCGGATCATTTCGATTGATACGGTACAAAAGGTTGTAACACGCTATTATAAAGTTTCAGAAAACGAGATCATCGGGAAAGGACGCCGCAAGGAAGTTGCACTGGCCCGACAGGTCATGATGTTTCTCTGTCGCGGACTCTGTAATGCATCCCTGAAAACCATCGGATTGCGACTTGGCGGTCGCGACCATACCACGGTGATGTACGGTGTCCGTGAAATCGCGAAACGCACCAAAAACAATGAGGCTTTTAAAAAAGAGGTCGCACTCATTACCCAGCAAATTGAATTTGAAGGCGATTAATTCAATACATTACATCAAGGTATAAAGCATCGCCAAAACGCTAAAAACCAATAAGAAAATACAGCCCGCAGATTTCATCAGATACAACAAATTATTATCATTAAGCTATCTGTGATAATCTAAGCAATTTAAAGACAGCTCTTAAAATAGATTGTGCCTTTGTGGCTCTTTGTGCCCTTGTGTGGGGTATTATTTTTTAATACCAAATTCTTTCAAAATGGCATCGGAATGCCCGGCGACACGCACTTTGGGATAAATTTTTATTATCTTTCCTTTTTCATCAATTAAAAAGGTTTTGCGGATCAGTCCCATATATATTCTGCCGTACATTTTCTTTTCACCCCATGAACCATAGGCTTTTAAGACTTCTTTTCCCGGATCCGATAGTAAAAGAAATGGCAGGTCATACTTTTCAACAAAGCGTTTATGAGATTTTGGGTTGTCGGCACTGACCCCGATAATGACGATATTATTATCTGTATAATGTTTATAATCATCCCGAAAGGTACACGCTTCCTTAGTGCAACCGGGAGTATCGTCTTTGGGATAAAAATACAAAATCACGCGTTTTCCCCGAAACTGTTCCAAAGTATATTCTTTTTCATCTACACCCGTTAAGCAAAAATTGGGTGCTACGTCATTTTGATGCAGCAATTCCATAATAACTCCTGTTATTTATCTTGCGATATATAATTTGCAGAATACAATGATTCCGTTTTTTATAACTCTTATATTAATTTTTTAAAAATCGAGCCATAGCCTTACGCACTTTATTAATTTCATAGCTAATACCAAGATGACCGCGGTTATTATCTAATACAAGTATTTTTGCATGGATATTTTTGGCAAATTCGAGGGCCGGATAAGGACTGACTGTATGGTCCTGTTTGTTTACAATAATAAAAACATCTGCTGTAATACGTTTAGCGGTTTTATCCAGATCACCATTGTCCCGCCAGCTGATATCATGATAATGAATTGCCCGGGCGTGACAAAAATAATTATCTGCCGGAAAAATACCGGGCGTATAAGAATCGAAACCTTCGAGATATTCCGGCACATCGATATGCGACATTTCCAGGGCAAAATATGAAGGAGTTTTCCCATTAACAGCCTGCGAAATACGAATCGGCTTCATGTATTCCGCTTCCGGAATACCGTATTTGCGACCAAGAGCAATTATTTCCATATCCGTCTGGCGCTTCAGCAAATCATAAGCGGACTCGCGGGGAGAACTGACATAAAGGATAGCTTTATTTACCATATCGGGATACTCGGCAATAAATTCAAAACCCTGCATGCCGCCCATGGAACCACCGACTAAGGCATGTAAATGCTTAATGCCTAAATGTTGCAACAATGCGTGCGCGGCACGCGCCATATCAATAATCCTGATTTCCGGAAAGGTCTGTCCCGGTTGTGCTATACTATTGGATGGGGATGTTGATACTCCGTTCCCCGGCGCGTCAGCCACAATAATATAATACCGGGTGCTATCCAAAAAATTATGAATGTTGATAAGACCCCATATATGCTCTGATGTTCCACCAAACCAAGTGGGATATAAAATCACATTGGAGCTGTCGGCATTGGGTGTACCGATCGTTCGGTATCCAATACGGCAATCCCGAATTTTTTCACCGCTGAATACCGGAAAATCGCCAAGGTCAACATACTGCTGCGGAGGAATAGCATAAATTATTTGTATACACAGGCAGACAGTGAGCAAAAATAAGATACTGCGTTTCATAAAATATTTCCTGTTTAATTAAAGATTAAATTCTTTAATACATTCCCGGATACCGGCAACACCATGCTGAATATTTGATTCATCCGTTGCAAAGGAAATACGAATATATCCTTCAGCGGCAGCTCCGAAATAACTTCCGGGAGTAACAATGATCTCGTGCCGGTCTTTTAACAACTGGGTAAATCTTGTATCTGAACAGGGTTTATTCAGTTCAGCTCGAATATTTAATAAAACAAAATAGCCCGCATTGGACTCTACATACCGGGTAAATCCGTGCTGTTTGAGTGTTTCAAACATCAGTTTGCGTCTATTTTGCAATATGGATAGTAATTTTTCCTTTGTTTCCTGACCCAGGCCATTTACCATTCGCAGAGCAAAGCGCTGGGAAAAGGTGTTAGCGCAAGTTGATGAAATATATCGTACGGAATTCACCGCTTCCGTGATCTCCGGAATAGCAAACAACCATCCGATTCGCAGCCCGCTCATGCAAAACAACTTGGTCATGCTGGAAAAACAAATAACATGATTGCTATAGCCGATAAAAGAAGCTGATTCATGCCCGGCATAATGTATTTCATAATAGGATTCATCCACCAGAATAAAAATACCGTGTTTTTCACAATAGGCGGACAGCACATCAAATTCCTTCGGGTGAAAGAGCTGACCGGTTGCAATCAATGGATTATTAATTAAAATCGCTTTGGTCTCGGGTCGAATAAGATCAATCAGGGTATTGGCATTTATTTGATACGCGGAATTCATTGAGACCGGATATTCCCGAACTGTGCCCGAAAAGAACACACTTACGGATTTATGAGACGGCAGAGTTAAAGCCGGAACAAGAAGTTCATCACCGGGATTTAACAAAGCTGCCAACACGCAAAACAGAGCCTCTGTGGTCCCGGTTGTAATCGTTACGCCTTCTGATCTCCATTTTAAATTATATTTTTCCGCCAGACCTTCCCGCAGCTTTGGCAGTCCGTGGGTTTCGGTGTAATTCAAATTTTCTGACCGGATAATTTCCTGGGCTGTATTTAATAAAACACCCGGAATCGGGAAAGGGGGTACTGAAGACGTAAGATCAATATGTCCTTTGAGAATGGTATCGCTTAAAATACGTTCGCTGGACCCGATGAGTCCCTCAAGATGTTGTATGCGTGTACTAAATTTCATTGCTTTAGATTTTAATAGTATTTATTTTTTTAGACAAGTTAATTATTATTTGCTTGTGAAAAATCAATTTCATTTTTTTCTTTAATGCTATCAAATAGTTTTATGCAAATCCGGGATCGCGGCAATTTTTCAAGCTCTTCTTTATTAACCCAGCGTATTCTGGCCCATTCTTTATTTTCCCATTTTCCTTCGAGTGATGCAAAATATACATCCATGATCTGATGAAAATGGGAATAACTGTGTAATACCGGTTTCGGATGCTTTTTTTCAATTTTGATGTGGTTTTCACGAATGAAAGACATAAAATAATCTTTATTGACAGATGCCTGTTTTATGGTAAAACCCGGACATTCCCAAAGTCCTCCGAGAAATCCTTCTGGTCGTCGCTGGACCATAAGATAACGTTGATCTTGATAAATGATGAATGCGGCGGATCGACGGGTTGGAATGGTTTTTTTTGCTGTTTTTATCGGATAGCTGTTCACCTTGGCCTGACGATACGCACAGCAATGTTCTTTCAGTGGACAACGCGCACAATCAGGATTGGATGTGCATTGCAAAGAACCCAGTTCCATCCATGCCTGGTTTACCCATCCGGGATGATGATCATGGAACCCCCGATTCATCAAGGAAAATACTTTGCGTCTATACGATTGTGTGGCGATATTTTTTTCTATACAAAATAACCGGGCCATCACACGCATTATATTGGCATCTACCACTCCGGCGGGATATGCAAAGGCGATACTGGAAACGGCTGCCGCGGTATAGGGCCCGACTCCCGGAACGTTTAGCCATGCATCATAGGTTTTTGGAAAAGGATCATCCCGTGATTCCGCGAACTTTACAATATGTTGCGCGCCTTTATGAAAATTCCGTGCGCGTGTGTAATATCCCAATCCTTCCCATATTTTTAATACATCATCAAGCGGGGCTTCCGCGAGCGAGAATACATCCGGGAAACGGGTAATCCATTTGGGATAATATTTTTCGACTGTCACAACCTGTGTTTGTTGCAGCATCATTTCACTGACCCAAATATGATAAGGGTCTTCTGATCCCCGCCATGGCATGACACGACGATGGTCTTCAAACCACGCCATAAGTCGCGATGTAATATCTTTTGAAATTTGTATTGTCATTACTTTCCAGTAGGAAAATTGAAGGGAATACTAATACTCAGAGGCGGACAAATTAAATCCTGATTTTCTTTGACTGTCTGCTCACCCGTATAAAACATATAGGGAATAATAATTCCAATTGTTGCTCCCATGATGACATCACTAAGCCAGTGCTGGTTATCGTCAAGGCGTTGGAATGCTGTCAGCATTGCCATCGCGTATGCCGGAACACCGGCCTTCCAGCCGTACCACATCTGATACATGGTTGCCGTTGCAAACGCGACACTGGAATGCCCTGAAGGGTAAGAATGATGATTACGTCCATTGGGACGCAAACGCCCCACACTGTATTTTAGTGCATAAGTCATTGCAACTGTCGTCACATTGGAAACCGCCCAATAACGCATCGGCTCAAGGTAGTTTCCGGTCTGATATCCTTT
>JAUXEL010000129.1 GCA_030620575.1 Fidelibacterota bacterium | reverse complement strand
TTCTCTCCCAGTCCCTCAATATTCATTGCCAGTTTGGAAGCAAAATGCTGAATTCCGGTTTTAAGCTGTGCCGGGCAGTCCCGATGCACGCATTTTACGGCCACACCGCCTTCTACTCGCTGCACCCGGGCATCACAGACCGGACAGGTGTCGGGTAAATGGTAGGGTTTGGTATTTTCAGGACGGCGTTCTGTTATCACTTTGATCACTTTTGGAATAACATCTCCCGCGCGTTCAATAACCACCCAGTCATGCACACGAATATCTTTTCGGTCAATCTCATCCTGATTGTGCAGGGTTACCCGGCGAACCAGTACGCCGGCAAGTTGTACCGGTTTCAGGTTGGCAACAGGTGTTAATACACCGCTACGTCCCACTTGCACATCAATGCTCTCAATCTGTGTAATTTCCCGGCGTGCTTTAAATTTTCCCGCAATAGCCCAGCGTGGCGTACGAGTACGCATTCCCAATGTTTTCTGCAGACTGAAAGCATTTACTTTGATGACCACCCCGTCAATATCATAGGGTAGTTTTTCACGTTGCGCTTCCATTTTCTGAAAATAGCTGATCATTTCTTCTTCGCTATGCAAAAGCTTGTTCAGGGGATTAATTCGAAATCCCCATGCTTTCAGCTGATCTATAAATGCTGTATGAGTTTCAAATTCTAATCCTTCAATTTTTCCGGGCGCGTATATAAATATTTCCAGCGGTCGCCGCGCAGTAATACGTGAATCCAGTTGACGAAGCGATCCGGCCGCGGCATTGCGGGGATTGGCAAACAGTTTTTCCTCTCTTGCTTCACGTTCTTTATTTAAGCGAATAAAATTCTCTTCTGAAATGATGACTTCGCCCCGTACTTCCAGCAGCTGGGGAATCAATTTCCCCTGTAAACGCAAAGGTATTTGCCGGATAGTTTTCAAATTTTCGGTAATATCTTCACCGGTGTATCCATCCCCGCGCGTAGATCCTGCGATAAAAACACCGTTCTCATAGATCAGTTCAACCCCAAGGCCGTCTAATTTTGGTTCTCCTACCAGTTCAATTTCAGGTTTCTCTATATTTTTGACAATTCGATGGTAAAATTCCCGCAATTCCGATTCATTGAGGGCATTTGCCAGACTCAGCATAGGAATACGGTGAGCTAAAGAATCAAAAGCATCTAAAACCGCCGCACCCACGCGTTTTGTAGGAGAATCTGTATCGGCAAATTGCGGATATGCTTTTTCCAGTTCTTGTAATTCACGAAACAGCTTGTCATATTCGGCATCTGAAATAGTCGGGTTATCTAAAATATAATAGCGATAATTATAATCACGCAAACGGTTCTGTAAATCGCGGATTTTTTCTTCGATCTGTTTCATTCTTTTCCAATATCCCGGGATGCACATATGTCCACACCGGTATTTAAAATATCTTTAATGACCGCCTGACCGATCTTTATGGGTGGCTGCACACAGCATGTATTGATCACAGCCATGGCCTGAAAAAGCAGGTCTTTCGGCAACGCTGTAGAACTGTGTACTGCCAAACGAACATGCCGTGAATTCCTTACTTTTACGGTTGTGGTCAGCATGCGTGTAGGATGCGTCAATTCTTCAATGGCATAGTCCTCTCCCCTTTTACATTGATGACCGCTGATATTGTATCCTTTACCTGTTTCTTCAACCGTTAGTTTACAACCTACAGGACATACAATACATACTATTTCTTTTGAGAGAGAATTTCCCATATTATTCCATGTTTGCTAATGCCACAACGATCTGTTCATGCAATTTGGTAATGGCTTTTGTTTTACAGTGATAATTGTTAGCGATACAGGAAAATGCAATTAAGCGACCTGATTGTGTGCTGACATATCCTGTATGGCTGCGAACCCCGCCGATATATCCGGTTTTTATTCTGGCATTGTTGGCAGCTGGGGTGTCTTTTGCAAAATAAACAACATATCCGAAATCGTTACCATCACCTGCTATGGCAAAGGTATTAAAAAAATCAGCAAAACTGCGTTGCCGGGACATAGCACTAAGATAATCACTGAACACTTTTGTGGTGATCATATTCTCGCGAGACAATCCACTGGCATCTACTAAGCGCATTCCTTCATGATTTACGTGTAATTTATCCATAAAATTTTCTATTTGTTTGATGCCTTCCCCTGTATCACCGTTGCCGCTTTGTTCATGCGCTACTTTTAAAAGCAGCATCTCGGTATAGGTATTATTGCTCAGTTTGTTGGTAATTTCCGCGATCTGACGAAGAGGCGGTGATTTTATGGTTTTTAAAAGATGGTCATTTTGGTATAATTGTGATTCTGATACCACATAAGATGGTGCATTAACCGGGATTTTTGCATCTTGCAGAGCCGCATTCAAAGACTGTGCTGCAAGCAGTGGCGGATTCGGAATAGCGCCCTTAATAGTAAATTTTTCTTCACCCGCCGGTACGGTTCCGTGAAAAAGAGCATGATAAACATTCGGAGCAGACAATATATAACCCTTGTCTCCGGAATATTGCGCTCCGGTTTTCATTTTATTTGTATACGTCAGACCCGGAATATGCGGTCGGATAGCAAGTACTTCAGCCGGATCCCCTTCTTTTTCTCCGGGTTTGAAATCAAGGTAGTATTTATTGTCTGAAAAGCATAAAGCCGTAAGTCCCGCACCGTAATAATTTCCAATATCTTCCCATACCCAGGTGACGGGGACATGGTAAGGCGCATACAATGATTCATCCGCAACCACAGCACCGTCAATGGTTTTTATACCTTTGCGTTTAATGGCTTTTACCCACTCGGATAATAGTTTTTTTCGCTTATAAGTACCCCAAACCTGATCGCCGCCCAAAGTAGGATCTCCGCCACCCACAATATAAATGTTCCCGTGCAGCGTCCCTGTCTGATCGATAGTTCCGGAATAAAATAATCGGGTCTTAAAAGTAAAATCTCCGCCCAGTTTATCAAGCGCCAATCCGATGGTAAGCACTTTCAGGCTGGAAGCGCAGGATAAAGACATCCCCGATTGATGATCAATCACAGGACCATCGCCATTTTCTTCATTTACATAGCGGGCATATACACTCCATTGAGCATGATCCAATTCAGGTAATGCTGCCAGAGTTTCAACGAGCTGCTGCGGGGTTTGTGCAAAAACAAGTACAACAAAAAATAAGCTGATTATTAAGGCTCTTTTAAGCGACATATTTCCCTTTCATTTTACCGTGAAAATTACAAAATTATCTGGTCATTTTCAACTTATTATTATATGGCAGAAAGCAACATTCCTGAATGATATTAGCTGATTTTCATATCCTTTTTTCAAGATCGAAATACATTCGGAACAGGTATCTGTGACCACAATTCCTCACACATATCAATCAGACTTTTTGTACTAAAAATACCGGCTTCGATCCAGTCAACAAAACGCGTTGCAGTATCCGGATAATGCATAGCTTTTATCGGCGGCATTTCAAGCCAGTCCCATATCTCTCTGGGATTTAAGTCATGCATTTGTTTCCCAAAATCCAACTGCTCGATAGCCATGGCATTGGCGATCTGTTCCGCCTGACCGGCAATGGGTTTAGCGAGGGTCTTGACTCCCAGATCAAAGGCTTCACTGTTTGCCAAAAATCCGGCATGAAGGATCGCCCCTTCCGAATATGACAGATGGTTTAGAAAATTTTGCCGGCTTTTTTCTAAGATATGGATATTGTCATTTTTTAGACGTTTATTGACATCGGAAAAAAAGAAATAATCATATTCTGAGGGACATTCTTTGAGCATTTTTACTACATTATTTGGATTTTCATAGGGTAAATATACCACCACGCATTTTCGTTCGGGAGTATCCTGCGGATCAATATGGGTTGGGGAGAAAATAGGGGGTAAAATGGGAAACCCAAAATGATGCCAATGCAAGGGAACCACAAAATCGGCCGGAACAAAATACTCCATAATGGCCCGTATCATTATATGCAACTGGGGATATGGTACATCATGCTTAAAGGCATATTGATGGCTTAAACCAATGGACGGAATTCTGTTTTTTTTAGCGATTCGTACTGAAACCGGTTCATAATCCGTTATAACGAGATCAATTCCCTTGGCATCATAGGTAACAATATCCCACACATAGGAAAACGCATCCAAACGGGGAGCCGTTTTAATGTAATTTATTTTTCCGTTTTCAGTGACATAGGTTAAACCTTTAAAAACTTTATAGGGTTCAAAATCTTCTACATAAGGAAAATTACTTTGTTGGGAACCACTGAATATTACCTTGACATCATGACCACGGCGCTTGAGTTCACGTACGATATTACGCGATTTTCCGAGGTGACCATTTCCGGTTGTCTGCACGCCGTATAAAATATTCATGTCTGTTCCTCATAATTTGGATAATCTTATACGAAAATATACGAGAAGTGTTATCAATTTCCAAGCAGGAGATACAAGCTTTTATGTGAAATGCGAACAGGCTGGAAGAATTGAGAATGGAGAATTGAAAATTGAAAATGAAGAATTGAAAATTGAAAATTGAAAATTGAAAATAAAGAGGGAAATGGTGAGTTGTGAATCGTGAAAGAAATCTTGAGGCAAGTTTTACAATAAGGTTGAGGTTAAGGCTAAGGTTAAGAAAGAAAAGAAATGACCTTCCGGGTAGTTTATTCTGCCCCTAAGGATCGGGGCTTCGGCTTGGCAAGCAATGGAAAATGGAAAATGAAGAGGGAGAAGAGAAGAAAGGATCTTCCGGGTTGATTCGAACCGTCGTTTGACGGAGAGAAATCCCGGCTTGTCCGGCCCCGATATTTCGGGGCAGTGAAGACGGAATGGTTGA
>JAUXEL010000052.1 GCA_030620575.1 Fidelibacterota bacterium | reverse complement strand
TAGAAAACCATCATTAGCTACTTCGTGAGGTTGAATTAAAAATGAGAAATAATTATCTCCAATTTCTTTTACTACTAAAGCATTCCCACCTAATCTAGTAAAATAAAGAAATCCTTTGAGATCATTAACAATAATGTAGCTTTCTCCTAAAGTTTCCCATACATCAGTCATGTGTTTAGCTCTAACAATTGAAGCTTCTCTTATTTCTCGTTTATTCTTCCATCCAACCCAATGTGTAAATATCGCCGATTTTAATTTCCCCTCTTGAGTTCCTAATAGAGTAATTGCATAGTATTCTTTATCAGGATGAATTTCCTTCAGTTCTTTTACTAACTCTAATTGACTATTATTCATTATTACCTATTCATTTTATTATTTAACATAATTTAATAATTTTTTTTATATTTTCAAAAAACATTTTATACGCAATTCTATTTTACATCTTACTTTCACAGAGATCCTGAATCAAGTTCAGGATGACCCAACTTTGCCAAGGCTTCGTCGGGCAGGCGAATTGAGTTCTTATAATAATTCTGTATCATGAATAGATTCTTCACTCCGTTCAGGATGACAGGCTTTCTCTCGCTTTTTCTCCCTTACTCCGTTTCTCTCTCTCCCCCTCTCTTCTGATTTTTCCCTACTCCCTACTTTCCCCCATTTCTCTCTATCTCCTCTTCTCCCAGTACTCACAAGCAACTGCTCCCGACCAGTCGGCAGTCCGTCAACTGACGGATCCAGCCGACAGGTCATCGCTTGCGTTTCACGAACGAGTCAGAAACCTTCGCTTTTCCAGCTTCGTTTGATTCCGTCGGGCACAGCTCAATCGTTCCCACGCAAGTTTTACTTAACCTCTGAATTCAAATTCTTGCTTCCCCGCTTCTTCGCTTCCCTGCCTCTTAGCTTCTTCGCTTCCCTGCTTCCCCGCTTCCCCTAACATAATGATTGCTATCTATTAATAAAATATGTACCTTTATTCACGATAAGGGGTGTACTTGAAAGAAAATAAAAAGCAACATTTGTCTTCTGAATGGGGACACAAAATCTTACGTATTGTTCATGATGAAAAATCCATTGGTAATGCTGTTTCTATACAACCAAAACAAAATGTAAATCATATTCAAATCGATGATCTACAGTATGAGTATGAATTACTCAATGTTGAAGGTTGGCGTTATCAAATGGGATTCGCGTTAGACGATGATTCTTTTTATTTATTTTACAACAAACCCATTAATTCGTCGAAATAGAACCTTTTACACAAGGAGGGATTATGAACTTTCATTGGGATGTATTCATCAATCTTGGTATTATTTCTATTGCTTTATTAATCGCGACATTTATTCGCTCAAAGGTCAAATTTTTTCAAAAATATTTAATCCCGAACGCACTCACCGCGGGATTTATACTCTTGCCACTTTATAATTATGTTTTTCCATTGATAGGGTTTGAAACCGCTTCGCTGAAAGACATTGCTTACCATTTTTTGGGTATGTCCTTTGTAGTACTGACTTTAAGGCATACTCAAAAGAAAAGCAAAGAAAATGACGGCGCGCTCCCTATGGCCGTTGCCACTTTATATCAATATGCGATCCAGCTTGTAATTGGTTTACTTTTAACTTTTCTTATGATTTATACATTCCGTCCGGAACTGTTCCACAGTTTTGGTGTATTTATGCCTCTGGGATTTGTGCTGGGTCCGGGACAAGCAATGTCCATTGGTGCAAACTGGGGAAGCATGATGTCCATCGAGGGACTGAGCTCTGTGGGCTTGACGTTCGCGGCAATTGGGTTTATAATTTGTTGTTTCGGTGGTATTTACCTTATCAACTTTGCAACTCGAAATAATTGGATCACAAAAGAAGATCTGGAATATATGGGTAAAGAGGGAACCCGCCGCGGTATATTCTCCAGAAAAAAGAAGGATCTGCCCGTAGGGTCATATTTGACTTCTGAAAGTGAAGCGATTGATACCCTGAGCCTTCATACCGGTTTAGTGCTTTTTACTTATTTTCTGTCTTATCTTTTGTTGCTGGGACTCACAAAGTTGCTATCATTCGCGGGTGACGCGGGTGTGCAACTGGGAGATAGTCTATGGGGTATTAGCTTCATTTTTGCTGCCTTTACCGGCATGCTGGTGCGCAGAATTTTAATTGCAGTGAAAGCAGATCATATTGTAAATAACATGGCTATGAATCGTGTTTCCGGATTTTTGGTTGACTATATGGTTGCCGCGGCTATTGCAGCTATTTCTATTGCAGTAGTAGCCAGTTACTGGCTCCCGATTCTAATCGTCAGTATTGTCGGTGGTGTAATATCTACCTGGGCTGTTATTTTTATCGGATCACGACTTTTCAAAACACACCGTTTTTTCCGGACCTTAATGATCTTTGGTGTATCCACCGGTACACTTTCCACCGCACTCGCGCTTATACGGGTGGTCGACCCTGATTTTGAAACACCGGTGGTCGAAGATTATACTTTCGGTGCCGGGATCGTTTTCTTATTTGCCATTCCCCTGATCCTTTTTATGGCCTGGCCGGTGAAAACCTTTTTAACAGGAGACTGGATATGGTTCTGGATGTTCTTCGGCTTAAGTGTCCTGTACCTGATCGGTTGTACTATTTATTTTGTTATTAAGGCACCACGCCACGCATTTAAAAAACAACAGATTTGGCTAAAGAAAAAATCAGATTAATTCGTAACGTGTAACGCGCAACGCGTAACTCGTAGTACAAATTATTATAAAAAGGGCTCAAGATCTTGAGCCCTTTTTTATTTTGAAAGACCTGCCAGCTTGCTCCATCGTCAGATGGAATGCTGGCTGGTCGAGTAATTATCTTTGACAATTCGCAGCCGGAAGGTCTTTCTTGTCCGGCCCCGAGGCTTCGGGGTTCGGGACGAAGACGGATCAACCTTCAACTTTCAACTTTCAACATTTCAACTAATTTTATATACTCTTCCGGCGCAATCCCATCTGCTCTTTTTTCCCATGGAAATTTATCTTTAAGTTCAAGGGTATAGAATTTCTTTAAACTATTTCGTAAGGTCTTGCGTCGTTGATTGAAAGCTGCCTGAACCATTTCAATAAACAGTGTATCATCGATCTGTATATCTTTGAATATAAGTTTTATGCAAGCTGATATCACTTTGGGCTGTGGATAGAAGACTGTTGGCGGAATAGAAAATAAATGTTCAACATCGGCAAAGCTCCGGGACAGTACCGCAAGGATACCATAGGCGTCCTCTCCCGCTTGTGCGGCGAGTTTTTCTGCGAATTCTTTTTGAACCATGAACACGGTTTCACCGATCTCTTTTCGATACTCAAAAAGCTTGTACATCAAGGGTCTTGAAATATTATAAGGGATATTGCCCACAACTTTATCACATGGTAGATAGGGTGTCCAGTCCAAACTGATTGCATTACCTTCTATACAACGAAATCGCGGATAAGCAGCTTCTTTTGCCTTCCATTTGTTCGCCAGATCGGTATCAAGTTCCAGACCCGTTAAACTGCAGCCACTATTCAAAAGATATTGGGTAAGCGCACCGTGTCCGGGTCCGATTTCCAGGATCACATCTGTTTCTTTCGGTGAAATATGACCTATGATCTTCCGGATAATATTAGGATCAGTCAGAAAATGTTGTCCCAGTGATTTTTTGGGAATGTGTTTCATTGTATTAATTTTGTACTTCGAAAGTTTATATATCCAATTGTAAGGAACGGTCGCGACTGTTCCCTACACTAGTCATTTTTTAGAATGACATAGTAAAATTTATTTAAAACCAAAAAATTCTTCAGCCGTTGCGGTGGTCGTTGCCGCAATGTGTTCAAGCGGCTGCTGAAAAATCTTCGCGTAGCTTTTAGCAACCTCGACAACGTAGGCCGGTTCATTTTGTTTACCCCGGTATGGAACAGGCGCCATCCAGGGAGAATCGGTTTCAATCATCAGGCGTTCCAGTGGAAGCATTTCAACAAGTGCGGTTACTTTCTTTGAAAAAGTGACCACCCCGGTGAAAGAAATTAATGCCCCTTTATCCATTACCCGTTTTGCATAAACCGCGTCACTGCCAAAACAGTGAAATTGCGCCCGAAAATATGCAAGCGATTCCAATACAGCATAAGTATCATCATCGGCTGCCCTGTTATGGATGATCATAGGATATTGTAAAGAACGGGCAAGCTCAACCTGTTCGCGAAAAACCCGCAACTGATCATCTCGCGGGGCATAATTACGGTAATGATCCATACCGATCTCTCCGACAGCACATACCTTGGGATGCTGTAGAAACTCTTCCAGGATCGGGATATAATCCTGAGGTGCTTCTTTGCTGTCATGCGGATGAATTCCGACGGCAGCATATATACAATCAAATCTGTCTGCCAGAGAAATCGCGCGTTCTGAGGTCTTTATATCAATGGATGGAACGATCATCCGGGTTACTCCCGCTTTCACTGCTCTCTCGACATAGGGCTCCGGATCTTTAAAAAAAGGATCTAAATTTAAATGTGCATGGGTATCAATAAACATGATCGTCTCGTTTTGTCACACAGATCCCAATAGATAAAATCAGCTTATTGGGAATCTCAGGTTTTTCCGTTTTCTCTGTATTATTCTTCGTCCAGCAATTTCATATCAAAACGCGGGAAAAGAGCTTTCATTTCGCCGAGTTCCCTACCGCTTTTCAGTCCATCCCAGTCTATGAGTGTACCCGGCGTATCGCCATTGTTCAGCATAGTGAAGAATTCTGTCATTTTTTCCGGCAGCAGCGGATACAGCAGGGCAGCTGAAAAACGCAGACTTGCCAGTGCTGTATATAAGACAGTTGCGGCTTTATCCGGATCTGTTTTTGCCAGTTTCCATGGTTCTGTTTTCTCAAGATATTTGTTGATGGAAGTAACATAAGCAACGGCTTCAGTTGCAATTGCATTAACATGTAATTTTTCAAGATGTGCCATTATGGTATTCTGACAGACATCCGCGGCAGTTTTCATTGCCTGTTCTTCCTTACCCGGATCACCCGGCAAAGGAATTTTATTGTCATAATATTTTTTGATCAATTTAAAAATACGATTTACAAGATTTCCGAAGTCATTCGCAAGATCCGTATTGTAGATTTGATAAAACCGCTCTTTTGAAAAATCCGAATCGTTGAGAAGCGGTCCTTCTTTGGCCATGAAATAACGGTATACATCTTTGCCCACATTATCGCAATATGCCTGAATGGCTTCCATGTCGATAAAATTACCCAGAGATTTACTCATCTTCTGGCCTTCGCTGGTCCACCAACCGTGCGCAAATACGGTTTTCGGAAGTGGAATTTTCATAGCCATCAACATAGTCGGCCAATAGACACAATGGGTGGTCAATATATCTTTTCCGATCAGATGAACGGCCGGCCAATAGGTCTGAAATTTTGCATCATCGGAAAGATAACCCATTGCTGTGATATAATTAAGCAGAGCATCAAACCAGACATACGTAACGTAAGCGCTATCAAAGGGAAGTTCAATACCCCAAGCGAGGCGTTCTTTCGGGCGGCTGATACATAAATCTTTCAAAGGCCGTTTTAGAAAACCCAGAATCTCATTTTTTCTGTTCACGGGTAGAATAAAATCGGGATGTTCATTGATGTATTCGATAAGCTGATCCTGGTAGGCACTCATTTTAAAATAATAATTTGTCTCATTGATCCGCCGTACATCCCGATAATTTCCCTTTTCATGATCCTTCTCTGAAATAAATAATTCATCCGCAACACTGTACCAGCCTTCATAACTGCCCTTGTAAATTTCTCCTTTGTCAAAAAGCATTTGCAGTACCTGCTGAACGACCTTCACATGCCGGGATTCCGTTGTGCGAATAAAATCATCATTGCTAAGATTGAAATAGGACCATAATTCCTGAAAGCGTGTTGCATAAATATCGCAATGTTCCATGGGACTAATACCGTTTTTTTCTGCCGCCTGCTGAACTTTTTGTCCATGCTCATCGGTACCGGTTAAGAAAAAAACATCATCCCCTCTCATACGGCGATACATAGAAATAATATCTGCGATTATCGTTGTATAGCTGCTGCCGATATGCGGCTGGTCATTCACATAATACAAGGGGGTGGTAATATAAAAAGATTTGGGCATTTAATTTTCCCTGTTTTGATAAGCTATCGTGTTAGATAGCATAAAATGAGCTATACTCTATTTTATAAATTACTAAATAATTGACAATTGACAAAGGACAATTGATAATTCAAGATTAAAGATAAAAGTAAAACTTGTTCTCCGAAGTCTTGACGTAGGAGGAAGAATAAAGGCAAGTAAAGTCGATAAGTTGATGAGTCGAAAGGAAGCCTATCATCGAAAGTTTCAGCAAAAAATGGAAATTGAAACACATTCATATTATAAATTTTTTTACCTTCCTATCCTTATATTACTTACTATTCTCACTTGATATCTTTTTCATTAAAAAGATTAATAATACGTCCACTGATCTCTTCGAAAGAACCAAAACCATTTACTTCTTCAAGTAAGCCCTTTTCTTCAAAGAAGGCGATCAGAGGTTGGGTATTTTTCTTGTAGACTTTCATACGATTGAGGATGGTCTCGCGTTTATCGTCATCACGTTGGTACAATTCCCCGCCGCATTGCGGACAGACGACCGAATTACCGTCGGGATCCTTAAAAGTCGTTGCGGAGCAATTTTTACAGGTCCATCGACTTGATAATCGCCGGACCAATTCATGTTTTGGAACATCGATAAGCAATGCCATAGTCAGTGTAACACCTTGTTTTTTCAACATTTCTAATAGTGCTTCAGCTTGAGGGACTGTCCGGGGAAATCCATCCAGAATATAACCTTGTTTTTTTTCTTCAAATTCTGTGGTTTTTTTATCTAAAATTGAGATCATCACTGAATCGGGTACCAGTTCACCATTATCCATATAGGATTTGGCCTGTTTTCCTAATTTGGTGTTATTGCTTATTTCTCCCCGCAGTAAATCACCGGTAGATAATTTAGCTACATTATATTTTTTTTTCAATACATCCGCCTGAGTACCTTTTCCGCTTCCCGGTCCGCCCAATAACACTAATCGCATCATATACCTCACTGTATGTAATATCGTTTTTTTCGTTGCTTAATTTAACATTTAATAGGCATATATAAAACAGGTAAATTGGTTTTCCCTTTGCAATAGCAATGGAGAATAAGTGAATAATAACCTCGGTTTTACATTAATTGCTATACTTACTCTCAAGTACGAAATTTAATTTAAACGAACCTATCCAAAATATCCCGTATTCTCCGTTGCTGAACAGCAGGAATAGTATTATATTCACTGAATATTTGGAATAAATATAGTGAAATTTATCTGTAACATATTTTTGCTTTTAATGTTGATGCATATTGGTTTTATCCATGCTGAAATGGACACGATCAGCGTTATCGGTGTCGGCGATCTCATGCTTGGAACATCCTTTCCGGATAGTTCTACCCTATCTTCTCATCCTGAAAGGCTTTTAGAACATGTACAGAATATTATTAGATCTGCAGACCTTGCTGTAGCCAACCTGGAAGGCTGTTTGATGGATTCGGGCGGCGTACCCAAGGATGGTTGGGAAAAAACAGAGCGCTGTTTTATTTTCTGCATGCCGGAATCCTATGTTCAACATATTATAAATGCGGGTTTTGATGCTGTGGGTCTGGCTAATAATCATGTGCGGGATATGGGATATCAGAGCTACCGGCGCACGATGGTGGTCTGTGATAGCGTAGGCCTGCACCATGCGGGTATTTATTCTGCACCCTCCGATACTTTTACTGTAAATGGTATCTGTTTTGGTTTTGCATCCTTTTCACCGCACTGGGCAACATCCCGTATGCACAATTATGACGAAGTACATAAAATCATTTCAGACTTGGATACTTACTGCGATATTGTAGTGGTTATGTTCCATGGCGGCGGTGAAGGCCGTGAATATGCGGGAACACCCCGTACAAATGAAAATTATAATGGTGAAATCCGCGGAGATGTATACCGGTTTTCTCATACTGCGGTTGATGCGGGAGCAGATATCGTATTCGGCAGCGGTCCTCATGTTACCCGGGCCGTCGAGCTCTATAAAAACCGTCTGATCGCTTACAGTTTGGGTAATTTCTGTACCTATCGGCGATTTAATCTGGAAGGATCCCGCGGAGTGGCGCCTATTATGAAAGTGTTTACCGATCATGACGGCGAATTTTTATATGCCCGGGCAATTGCTATTCGTCAGTCATACCCCGGTTTCCCGATGTTGGATACCGAACAACGTGCTGTAAAAGAATTGCAACGTTTAACGAAAATTGATTTTCCCGAAATGGATTCAGTTCTTGTAATTGATGATTCAGGATATATTTATAAAAGATAAAAAGGGAGTTTATGGAAGGCGTACTTATTAAAGACCAATTTGGATTATTAGCTGTTCTAATGATCATTCCGGCTATTCTTTATGCAATCAATCATTATACCGTATGGGGAAAACGGTTTTTCGGTATTGTCCCCCCACTGGTATTTGCATATTTCATTCCTACTTTATTAACTTTCCTCGGCGTTATTCCTTCAAGCAGTCCGCTTTACTCCCAAATCAAGACCTTCGTGCTGCCCGCGTCATTGTTGTTGCTGACACTCTCCATTGATATCAAGGGAATTATAAAACTTGGGAAAAAAGCAGTAATTATGTTTTTAACGGGAACTCTCGGTATCGTTATCGGTGGTCCGATTTCCCTGCTTATTTTCAAAAATGCGCTGCCACCTGACATATGGAAAGGTATGGCCGCCCTTGCCGGTTCATGGATCGGCGGTGGAGCCAATTTTATTGCGATCGGACAGTCCGTCGGAACTCCGGAAGCTATGCTGGGTGTTATGGTGATCGTGGATGTGCTTGCTGCAAATATTCTTACCGGACTTTTATTATTTCTGGCCGGCCGCTATGAAAAAATTGATAAACGCCTTGGTGCTGATAACTCTGCTATTTTAGAACTTCGTGATAAAGTAGTATTATTTCGGAAAAAAACTAACCGGGTGACTTCGGTAACCGATTATTTTGTCCTCTTGGCCTTGGCTTTCGGCTTTGCATACTTTGCTTATTTGCTGGGAAATGCTCTGCCAAATATCGGCGATATTATTTCGCATTCCACATGGAAGGTGGTTATCATTACTACCATTGGCGTGGGATTATCTTTTACTCCTTTAAAAAATTATGAGGGTGCCGGAGCTTCTAAAATGGGTACTGTAATGCTATATTTGTTAATTGGAGTGATTGGAGCCGGTGCCAACCTCCGTGCCATAGCAGAATATCCTGCGCTTTTCGCTATGGGAATGACATGGTTGTCTATTCATCTGCTGCTGTTATTTGTTGTTATGAAACTTATTAAAGCGCCCCTCTTTTTCATGGCTGTGGGTTCACAAGCCAATGTCGGCGGCGCAGCTTCCGCACCCATTGTAGCTTCCGCATTTCATCCCGCACTGGCTTCTGTCGGTGTGATGCTGGGTATTGCGGGATATGTTCTCGGTACCTATGCTGCTCTCATATGTGCCAAACTGCTGTTAATGGTTATGTAATGACGGAATAATGATAATATCCGTCACAAAGAAATGCAAATGATTGAATTTGAAAATAAAAATGCTTGTTTATTTGACAAAAGGGAGGCTAAAGTGAAAAAAGGAACGATAATATTTCTTAGCATTATTTCCATCTTAATTGTGATAATTGTTGTTGTAATTTTTGGTTTTAATCAACAATTTAAGGTTTTGTTAAAAGATATTGATACCGAGTTTGCGGCATTGGAAAACATCCATTTATCTGATATCCCGGATGGTATTTACCAATATCGTTACGGTAAAATTCCAGTAATTGTCGATGTGAGCGTTCATGTGAAAAATCATATTATTGAATCTATTTCTATCAATGATCAGTCTTCCGGTCCGGGTTATGAAGCTCTGGAAACTGTTGATCGCATACTTTCCAAACAACAGCCGGCAGTTGATGTGGTAAGCGGAGCAACTATCAGCAGCAAATGTATTATGATCGCAACGTATAAAGCGTTGAAAGAGGGTTAGGAGTTTAGGAGTTTCCGTCTTCGCTCAGCTAACGCTGGCTACGCCGGACAAGTAGGGTTTAGAGTTTAGCCACCTACTCCGCCAACTGGCGGATATGGTGGACAGGCCGTTGATTTAGCTTGCTCTCCGCCCCGAAACATCGGGATAGTGAAGGAGAGTTCACCGCTTACTGCTTACTGTTTACTGTCTACTGTCTACTGTTTACTGTCTACTGTTTACTGTCTACTGTTTACTGTTTACTGTCTACTGTTTACTGTTTACT
>JAUXEL010000021.1 GCA_030620575.1 Fidelibacterota bacterium | reverse complement strand
GTGTAAGAACAATTGCATTTATATCCACTATACAAACAACTCATAATTCCACACACATTAATTTTTACAATAAAATGTAAAAACATGCATCTATAATATCAAGAAATATTAACGGCTTTTATTATATGCAGCCAAATACCATCTATAAGATCAGGACACATTCGAAAGTTAGATGTATCCGAGTAATTATTTAATTTATATCATTTTTGCCGATGTGTTATTTCCGGCTTACAGAAGGGTGAAAATATATTTCACAAATAATCCCACTCACGAAAAAACGAGCACAATAGACAAAAAATAATACTAACACTTTTATTTCGTAACAATAAATATATGGTGCTTAGGTATTATTAATAATTTGCGGGACGTAAAACATTAAAAATTCACCTGACCCCGAAGCATCGGGGCAGGTGAAACAATTTATATGGTATTACCAATTTCTCCGTCTTGGTTTGGGTCTTTCAGTTCTGGGGCGAGCTTGATTAACTTTAATATCTCTGCCGCTAACTGCAGTTCCATCTAAATCTTTGATTGCTTTTTCAGCATCGGCTTGGTTTTCCATTTCGACAAATCCAAAACCTTTGGAATTTCCTGTTTCTCTGTCTTTAATTAAATTAACACTTGTAACGGTGCCAAATTCACCAAACAATTGGCGAAGATCGTCTTCAGTTACTTCATACGACAGATTTCCTACGTAAACGTTCATACTATACATTCCTTAACTTTGCGCACTGATCAATTATAACTATCAATCAACCAGGCGCACAAATCAACCGATAGGTCTTGCCAGGTATTGGCAAGGTTTTGCTTCTAAGGGATAATTTTATACATATCATCCTTTACAGGGAAGCAATATAAAGACCCATATTTCTAATACCAAGGAATACTTAATATATTTTTTAAGCGTAAAAGTGTTTTATTTCAGGGTGTTACGACCCAATTATAAGCTCAATTCGCCCTGAAAATATCAAGAAATTCTTTATCAATTTTCACCCCGTATTGTTTTTTACACGGCATAGAAGTGCCACATAAATTATTTTGTTAAAAATATGATCAGCACCTGGATATCTGCGGGAGATATTCCACGGGTCCGGCTTGCCTGTCCAATTGTTTCGGGTCGGAATTTCAGCAATTTTTCACGTCCCTCATTGGAAAGTGAGGTAATAGCATTATAATTAAAATCCCGGGGGATCCTTTTTGCTTCGAGCTGATGCATTTTTTTAACTTGCTTGAATTGACGGTCAATGTATCCTTCATAACGGGTTAACACATAGGCCTGGTCGACGGCATCCAGCAGATAATCGGGAAAATAAAACTTTTGCAAATCCGGGACATGACTTTCATCCAGTTTTTGCTGTAGTATCAACAACGATAAAGGGATAGTTTTCCCGACTGAAACTCCCAGCGGATTATTGGACAATATTTTTGTTTTTTTGAAAGCTTTTATCAATACACGGGTTTCATTGCGGGTCTGTTCAAACAATTCAAGCAGGGATTGAGATTGCAGGCCGATCTCTTTGGCAGTATCCAGCAGACGCAGGTGCGCATTGTCCCAGCGAAGAAGCAACCGATATTCCGCGAGGCTGGTGAACATACGATAGGGCTCAGAGGTTTCTTTTGAACAGAGATCATCAATAAGCACCCCGATATATGCGTCATGGCGTTCAAGAATAACGGGAGGGCGGTCATCAAGTTTTCGTGCGGCATTAACGGCGGCTATCAAACCTTGTGCGGCCGCCTCTTCATATCCGCTTGTTCCGTTTATCTGACCGGCAAAATATAATCCGCTGACTTTTTTTGTTTCAAGGGAGCGTGTAATCTGATGTGAAGGGAAATAATCATATTCAATAGCATACCCGATCTTTATGAATTCAGCGTGTTCCAGTCCCGGGATAGAGCGCAAAGCACGGATTTGAATATCAACAGGGAGTGAAGAAGAAAATCCGTTAACGTACCATTGCGATGAACCCTCCCACTCCGGTTCCAAAAACAGCTGATGTGACGGTTTTTCTGAAAAACGAACGATCTTATCTTCAATACTTGGGCAATAGCGCGGACCCACACCGGCAATCTTTCCGGTATACAATGGTGAGCGGTCTAAAGCGGAACGCAGGATCTCGTGGGTTTCTTCTGTCGTATAAGTTAGCCAGCAAGGAATATTTTTCGGCTGGAAATTTGTTGTGGCGTGAGAAAAGGATGCGGGATTTGAGTCGCCCTCCTGAATTTCAAGCTTAGAAAAATCAATAGAGCGCTTAGCGATGCGCGAGGGAGTTCCCGTTTTTAAACGATCAACCACAAATCCTAAATCTTTAAGTTGCTCTGAAAGTCCAATAGACGGAAGTTCACCATAACGACCGGCAGGGATTTGAATATTTCCAATATGGATTTTACCTTGTAAAAAAGTACCATTTGTCAAAATACAGGCACGTGCGCTGATACACTTACCGTTATGCAGATATGCCCCGTAAAATTGTCTGTCACGAACGTCCAGCGCACGAACATCACTTTCAATGACATCCAACTCTGGACAATCATCAATAACGCGTTGCATATATTTTTCATATTCACGTTTATCGGCTTGGGCGCGGGGAGCCCACACGGCACGACCCTTGGATTTATTTAATAATTTAAATTGAATTCCGGTAGCATCAATTGCTTTTCCCATTTCCCCACCGAGGACATCAATTTCACGCACAAGGTGTCCTTTGGCTAATCCGCCGATAGAAGGATTACAGCTCATGCGTGCAATGGCGCGTTTTTCTATCGTTATCAGCGCGGTGTGTTTTCCCAGACGCGCAGCAGCAAGTGCCGCCTCAACACCGGCATGTCCGCCACCCACAACAATAATGTCATACACATTTTTCATCGCCCTGAATGTACATCATATGCATTTATTTAGCAAATACTGAGGTGTAAAAAGAAGAGAAAAAAGATGGTTTATTTACCAATACAAAAATGATCGAATATATTATTCAGCACATCTTCTGAGGTGGTGTGACCGGTGATATCATCCAGAGCATTAATGGCCTCGCGGATATCCAGGGCAATATATTCATTAGACAAAGACCGAAATATTGCCTGCCGGGCGCGATTGAGCGCCTCAAGAGCTTGAAGCAAGGCATGCTTATGCCGTTGTTTGGTGATGGCGATGGTGCTTCCGTCAACATGATAATACGATTGTATAGTGGAAAGCATCTTTTCAAGCAGTGTATCCAAATGTTGATGATGGGTCGCGGACACCGCAACAGATATTTCAGCATCTAATGCCGGGAGATCAGAAGACAGATCAATTTTATTGTAAATCACAATAACAGGAGTTTCGGAATATCGCGAAAGAAATTGTTTTTCGAATGCGTAGCCGTCTGCCATTGTAATATCAACAACAAGAAGGATCATATCTGCGTCGCCCAATGTTTTGTATGCGCGCTCGGTTCCGGTTTTTTCAATCGGGTCCTGTGTTTTCCGCAAACCCGCGGTATCCACCAGCCGGAATAAAAATCCCTGATGAGAAAAAGATTCTTCGATTGTATCTCGCGTGGTTCCGGGAATATGTGAAATAATTGCGCGATCTTCTTCAAGCAAAGCATTTAGCAAGCTTGATTTTCCTGTGTTTGGGCGGCCGACAATAGGAACCAATACTCCTTCGCGAAGAATTTTTCCGGCACCGTAGGAGTCTACTAGTGCGGATATATGTATTTTGGCCTCATTGATTTTTTTATTTATCTTATCATGCGGCAAGGGGGAGATCTCCTCCTCGGAAAAATCAAGCTCCAGCTCCAAAATGGATGCAATGTCTGTAAGTTCATTGCGAAGAGCTTGTACCCGTTCAGAAAGTTTTCCGGACAAAGTACGGGTTGCCAATTTTTGTCCGGTATCCGATACAGCGTGGATCAGATCCGCAACGGCTTCAGCCTGTAAAAGATCAAGCTTACCGTTTACGAAAGCGCGCCGCGTGAATTCACCGGGCAACGCCGGACGCGCCCCCAATCGATAATACAGTGCCAATATTGCCGGTGCAGCGCTAAATCCGCCATGACAGGAAATTTCCACAGTATCTTCCCCGGTATATGAAGCCGGAGCCTTGAAATACGTCACAACTACATCATCCAGCGTTTCGTCTGTATCGGGATCTGTCACGCGGGTAAATTGTGCATAGCGCGGTTTTAATGTTTTTATTGCCAGTCCGCTCAAAGTAATGCAAAGGGCGTCGTTACCGGAAATACGCACAACGGAGATACCGCCCACACCCGGTGGTGTTGATATAGCGGCAACGGTATCATCATTATATATAGCAGCGGTCATTATTTTATCAGCACAAGTTTTTGAGTTGAAAGTGTAATACCGTCATGGTGTAAACGGCAGATATATAATCCTGCCGGAAGATGCGCGGCATAAAATGTCAAAGCATGTGAGCCCGCAGGAAGAAAAATGTTAAGCAATGTTTGCACATGCCGTCCTTTGATGTTATAGATATCCAACCCTGTCAATCCGGCTTTTTCAAGTGAAAAAGATAATCGGGTTTCAGGATTAAACGGATTAGGGTATGCGCGAAGAAGATCATGGTATTCCGGAAAAGAAACACGTGCCGTTAAAACAAATTCTTTGTCAAAAACTACCGGCGGGTGTGCGCCGAGATGTCCGAGTCCGGGCGCCATGCCCTCGTAGTCCGCAGCGTCATAATGAATTAAATAATATTCTCCCTGTACATATTCGGCCGTTCCAAATTCGCGACACGGAGAAGCGTCCGAAAGTGCGTAGGTTGCCGTAAAAAGAGGGTCATCATCCAACATATTGCTTGCAGTAATATCCGATAAGTCATCTCGTTCTAAAATGTTACCGATACCACCCATTAAATCGGTATATACAAAATCTATTTCTGTATTGCTGAGTTCAAACTGTAGTTGACCCGGGTTCCAGATAATAGAATTGAGAATCGTTGAATGATCGCTATGTTGATTAAAATATAATATTCCCGATGAATCCGAGCCGGCCGTGTTATCTGCCACGGTAGACTGAATTATCGTAGTTTTTCCGCCGCGCGAAGCAATTGCGGACCCCTTATTTTCGGCAAAATTTCCGCTCAACAGAACATTATGTATTTGTAAATCCGTATTGGTAGTATATATACCCCCGCCGTATTGTGAAATCGAACCCGGTTTTAACATGCACGATATTGCGGAATCTGTATTTGCAATATTATCAGAAATGTCCGTATAAAATAAAATGAGTTTAGAATTATTTTCCGCATAAATACCGCCACCGGATGACGCCGTGTTTTGATAAATATTTGTATGCGCTATTTTTCCGGTGGAACTTGTGAAAAATAACGCACCGCCCATGTAGCCTGTATTGTTTACCAAGGCAACATGATCCAATATCACAGTAGACAACAAGGCATATAATGCCCCGCCGCCAAATTCAGCATGATTTTCTTCAAACACAACACGCTCAATATAACAAGTTGAATTTTCACAATACAATCCGCCGCCGAAAGTATAATTATTATAAAAAAAGCGTCCACTGCCTTCTTTCAAAGTAACTCCGCGCAACGCAAGCGAATCTGTATTATAAACAGAAATAACCGGCGAATAATCAGCCGTATCTGCCAAGAGCACAGTAGATATTATTACACTTGTATCATTATCGAGAATATAAGTAGAGCCAATAGTTAAAAATTTATTTTCAACAGCGATATTGCCGCGATAAATTCCGGGTTGAATGATCACGGTATCTTCATCGGCAGCATAATCCACTGCCGCCTGGACGCTTGCAAAGGGTAAATCTTGAGTACCGTTCCCCCAGACATCATCGCCGTCTATGTCCACCCAAAAATGATGATTTGTATTTAAGTACACATGCCGGACCGACTCATACGCGCCCATATCCGGCGGCGCCCATTCAGGATTTGGCCGGACGTTGCCAGCGATATCAGAATGGGGAATACCCGAGGTGTCCGGATCTGCAGCAGAAATACAGGAGGATATTGGCAATAATACCGGGTATGCATTTGTGGAATCAATCAACGGATCGTCTGCGATATTTCCTGTTCCGGCATAACCATTTTTAATCGCGGAATATCGGACAGCAAATTGATCCGGATCTGCAGGGATTACATTGGTGAAAATTGAATTGCTTATTATGACGGATGACTCCGTTGCGATAAATGTCGGATCCGGAGTAGTATTATTAAAAAATGTAACAAAATTATATTGCGCAGAAGATTGCGAAAAATTCATAAGCGCATCAGAGCATTGATTATCAAAAGCCGCAAGATTATAGCTTGTCAGCGAACTGGCATTGTCCGCCGAAAGTAAACAGGGTACCTGCTGAAACTTCCACACGGCATTCGCGGTTGTTAGATGAGATTGTATCAGAGAAATAGCCGATGAATCTCCGTTTTGGATATTATAATGAGCAGTGTTTTGCATGCTGAGATCTGATGAAATCAATTTAAGGCGGTTCCCCTTAAAATGAATGCCATCAAATTGTATCCCCCGAGAGTGGCGAATAATTATACCGCCACCGTTATTATCGTCTGTCAGGTCAAATAAAATTCCTTTAATAATTGTGCTATCAGCGTGATCGATCACAAAAAGCGGCTCAGCATTAGTTGAATCATAAATCGCAACACCGGTAGCAAAAGAATAGGAAGCCGGATTTTTTATATAATTATTTGCAATAATAGCAAGCTGTTTATCGGCAATGGTAACTGTTCCGAAATTTTGAAAGGACTGCATAACCAAAACCGTATCACCAGAAATTGCCGTATCCACGGCAGCCTGAATGGAAGATAGACTCTCCGGAACAATCCAGACCGCAGCACGCACAGTAACGGAGAAACATAATAAAAAAATCGCAAAACGTAAATATTTCACAGGATCTTCTTCTGTATATTGATACGGTTAAAATGAAGACATTAATTTATCAATTCAATATGTCCCAAAACCGTATTCATTTTGATGATGACCGAATGTACGCAAGAAAATTCGGGAACGGACTTTCGTTTATCTTCCACCTTCCCCAATACGGCTCTTCCTTGCCTGATTACATCCCAACTTGAAGGGATGGCAAGACTGACATTAGCAAACACCGCATTAAGTTCAATATAAGCGTCTGTTTTCGGTTCAGCCTGTCGTAGATTAATTTCAAGATTGCCGAATACGGCTGTTCCGCGTCCGCCGGCAAACTGTTTATCATTAATAATTTCATGCTGACCGCGAAAAAGCGTATTAATATTAAACACATGATCTGTGCCGGCTGTATGGACACCGTCCGGTGAATCCGGATTACTGATTTGTTTTTTACGCGGCAAAATAAGTATACCCAAAAAGATCAACATTACCGGCCAAATCAAATCACTAAAATCATAAATTCCTTGCGTTTGCAGAAGAAACAGAACCCCCAAGAGAATCAGAAAAACCCCACCGCCCCTGGAGCCCCCGCGGGCAAAGACGGCAATAAAACCAAGCAAAATAAACGTTAAGGGCCACCATTCAAGGAATAGATCATCAATATTCCACCAATCAAGATTATTGCCAAGTGCGACAATACCCAAACAAATAAAAACAACGGCAAGAATAATTCGAAAAAGGTTATACCGAGTCATTTTTTTCTCCATTTTTTATCTCCTTTACTTTTTGAATAAAATAACGGTGAATACGCGCATCTCCGGTCAATTCCGGATGAAAACTAGCACTAAGATGCAGTCCGGATTCAACCAATACCGGAATATTATCACATTCTGCCAACACCCGAATCGAATCACCCACGGAGACAATTTGGGGCGCCCGGATAAAAACAGCATGATAAGGTTTTTCAATGTCAAAACGCAACGTAATATCATCTACGAAAGAATCTTTCTGTGAGCCGTAAGCATTACGAGAAATACGGGCATCAATAAGCTCCAACTGATGGATCCGGGGATCAGAAATACCCTTCCCGAGTAAAATCAGTCCGGCACATGTTCCAAATATTGGTTTGAACTTCCCAAATTGCAGGATGTCATCATAAGCAATACGAAACCCCATCATTTTTGTCATCGTACTTGATTCCCCGCCGGGAATGATCAGCCCGTCAAGATCTTCAAGTTGTTTCCCGTACTTTACTATTACAGGTACCGCGCCGACCAAAGATAAAATATCAGCATGCCGGACATAAGCACCTTGAATTCCCAATACGCCGATGCGTAATTTCGTCATAAAAGCACCCGTTGTTTACCAGCCGCGTTTTGCCATTTTTTCATCTTCTTCAAGACTCGAAGCAGAAACACCAACCATGGCATCCTCCAGTCCCCTGGAAACTTCTACCAGAACGGCAGGATCATTATAATGTGTTACGGCTTTTACGATTGCATTTGCGCGTTGTTTCGGGTCATCAGATTTAAAAATACCCGATCCGACAAATACCGCCTCTGCGCCCAACTGCATCATAAGAGATGCATCAGCCGGCGTAGCAATACCGCCGGCAGCAAAATTTGGAACCGGCAACTTGCCGTTTTTTGCGACTTCTGCCACAATGGAAAAAGGTGCGCCAAGCCGTTTGGCTTCTGCCATTAATTCGGCCTTATCCATTGTTTGCAAACGGCGAATTCCCCGATTAACCTCACGCATGTGACGGACAGCCTCAACAATGTCCCCGGTCCCCGGTTCGCCCTTTGTCCGCATCAAGGCAGCACCTTCGCCAATGCGGCGCAGAGCTTCACCCAGATTTCTGCACCCGCAGACAAAGGGAATCTGAAAATCTTTTTTCCAAATGTGGTTTTCTTCATCAGCAGGTGTTAAAACTTCTGATTCGTCAATAAAATCAACGCCAAGTTCCTGTAAAATTTGCGCTTCGGCAAAATGGCCAATACGGCATTTTGCCAAAACGGGAATGGACACCGCTTCCTTGATCTTGAGGATCATTTCCGGATTGCTCATACGGGCAATGCCCCCATATACTCGTATGTCTGCCGGAATGCGTTCAAGCGCCATAACGGATGACGCGCCGGCATCTTCCGCAATTTTTGCCTGGTCAACGTTAGTAACGTCCATAATAACGCCGCCCTTAAGCATCTCAGCCAAACCGACTTTTGCCTCAAATGTGCCTTTTTTCATTTTTGTTTATCTCCGCTTAATGTTTTTATATATGAAATGATACTATCAATCACGCTTCTTGGCGTACTTGCGCCGGCCGTAATACCCACCGAAACACAGTTCCGGAACCAGTCGGCATGTATTTCTTCTTTGTTCGCGACCATATAACTGTTTTTATTAAGTGATTTAGCAACAATAAATAAACGTTTTGAGTTTGCGGAAGCCGAATCACCTATCACAAGAACACAATCATTTTTTTTTGCCAGACCACAAATCTCTTCCTGGTTTCTCCTTGTGGGTTCACATATCGTGTTAATAATACGGCAATCCCGTGTTTTTGTCAATATGTCCGGCACTATTTCCTGCACATTTTCTATGCGCTGAGTACTTTGAACAACAACGCCCGTTCGTCGTTTTAAATGGCATTCATCCAGGTCGCTTCGTTGAGCAATCACACAATAATCATGAAGTCGGGAAACAATACCCCTAACCTCATCATGCTGCTTGTCGCCGATCACAATAATTTGTCGACCCTCGCTTTCAAGTTCCTGCGCATGCCGGTGGATATCTGTGACTAGCGGACAGGTGCCGTCAATAATATGCAGACCCATTTTATGTGCGGTATAGACAAGCGCGGCATCTGTACCGTGTGCCCGCAATAGTAATGGCATATCCCCGACCTCTTCCAGGCTGTTGACGCGCACCAGGCCTTTTTGCCTTAGTTCGCTCATTACCGTTTCGTTGTGCACCAGATCACCAAGAATAGCTACCCGACTATGTGCTTTCAATGTGGTATGCGCCAACTCAATGGCGTTTTTTACACCGGAACAAAATCCGCAATGTTCGGCAACCTGTATATTCATTTGTATGTCTCTTTTACATGTTTGGTCATCGCGTCGATCACTTCCGGGTACAGATCCTTCAGCGAACGTTCACTCACAATACCGCTGGCATGTTCGTGGCCACCTCCGCCGAACTGTTGAGCAATTCCATTTGTGGAAACAGCACCCTTAGAACGAAAATTTATACGCGTAGAACCATCTAATCGTTCCTTAAACATAATACTGACCTCTACGCCGGATATCATGCGTAAAAAATCAGTGATACCTTCCGTGTCTGTATCATCTGCACCATTGTCCCGCATCATTTGCCGGGTGATAACAAACCATACAACACGATTATCGTCAGAAAAATGGATGTTTTGCAAAATGGTAGAAAATAAACGCAGACCCGAAAATGACATATTGCCATATAATTGGCAGTAAATTGCGTATGCATCTATATCATATTTCATCAGGTCGGCAGCAACCCGGTGTGAATTGAATGTGGTATTTCCAAATCGGAAATTACCCGTGTCACCTGCGATAGCCGTATAAAGTGCAGTGGCGATCGTTCGATCCATACTGTCGGGACAGCAAGCCTGAATAAATTCATAGATCAATTTACCGACCGAGCAATCCTTTGTATTAACAATTTCCTGCAAATAAACAGGGTTATTTTCCTTAGGGTGATGATCAATCGCTACAATAGGAATCTTGGCAGCTAGTGCATCAACACCAAGTTGCCCAATACGCCGGAAAGCCCCCGCGTCAAGTACGATCATCATATCACTGCGAGATAATATTGCTTGATGCCGTGAAGGAATATAGCGACGAATCAACCCTTCAGGGTCTATAAATTTCAAGCTATCAGGAGTGGGAGATATGTTAAGAATTTGAACTTCTTTCCCCCCTTTTTTCAGTAAATAATATAGGGCAAGCTCCGAACCGATACCGTCTGCATCAGGATTTTGGTGGGTTGTCAAAACAAAAGAGGAAGCATAGTTGATCCGCTGTTCTAATTCTTTCCATTGCCGTAACAGTGTGTCGCATGTAGCCATAATTATAAATCTCCCAAAATAACTATCATTTTACAACGATGCAGGGAGAATACAAAATAAAATTCCGGATAATTCTGTTCGCAAGCAAGTCAGTGATAAAAGCGGGAAATAACTTTCCCGCTTTTATAAGATCATTTCTAAAGATGAAAAATCACCGGGTTTTAACCAATAAGTTCTTTTAAATCTTCATCAACACTTCCGATTCCGGCAAGACCAAAATTTTCAACTAGTACATCAGTTACAGCCAGGGAAAGGAAGGCCGGGAGTGTGGGCCCAAGATGGATATTTTTGATACCCAGCGATAGAAGCGCCAGCAATACAATAACTGCTTTTTGCTCATACCATGCAATATTGTAGGCAATAGGCAAATCATTAATGTTACTAAGCTCAAAAACCTTTTTTAAATTCAAGGCAATGACCGCCAGAGAATAAGAGTCGTTGCATTGACCTGCGTCCAATACACGCGGAATGCCGTCAATGTCGCCTAATTTCAGTTTATTATAGCGGTATTTTGCGCACCCTGCTGTTAAAATGATAACATCTTTCGGTAATTTTTCAGCAAATTCCTCATAATATTTCCGATTTTTCATGCGCCCGTCACATCCCGCCATTACCACAAATTTTCGAATAGCACCGGATTTTACTGCCGCAACAATCTTGTCAGACAGGGCCATAACTTGATTATGAGCAAATCCGCCGATAATCTCACCGTGCTCTATTTCAGTCGGTGCCGGGCAACGTTTGGCATGTTCAATAATAACAGAAAAATCTTTTGGTTTGCCATTTACCCGATCCGGAATATGCGTGCATCCTTCAAAACCCGAAGAGCCGGTAGTATAAATACGATCTTTATATGATTCTCTTGGAGGAACGATACAATTTGTGGTAAAAAGGACAGGACCGTTGAATTGTTCAATTTCTTGTTTTTGTTGCCACCAGGCATTTCCGTAGTTCCCGAAAAAATGCTCATATTTTTTGAAAGCAGGATAGTAATTTGCCGGTAGCATTTCACCATGAGTATATATATCAATACCCGTACCGTCAGTTTGTTGAAGTAATTCTTCCATATCTTTTAGATCGTGCCCACTGATAAGAATCGCCGAATTATTGCGTACGCCGATATTAACATGGGTGATTTCCGGATTACCATAGGTTTCTGTATTGGATTTATCAAGCAAAGCCATAACATCCACGCCGTATTTCCCGCATTCAAGAACCATCGCAACCAGCTCATCTGCGTTCATATCCGGATTGGTTGTAGCGGCCAGACCGCGGTGCATAAAGCTGAACACATTATCATTTTTATAACCCAGGTTGTATGCGTGCTCGGCATAAGCCGCCATGCCCTTGAGGCCATAAATTATCAATTCTTTTAAAGAGCGGATATCTTCATTTTCTATATTCAAAACACCAACAGATTCGCTTTTTGCAATAATTTCATCATCGTTATCGGCTTGCCAGCTTATATTTTCCGGCAAATGTTTCGGAATATCAACCCCGTTTTCCCGCAATTCTTTTTGTACAAAATCTCGCACCACAAAGCCCTCTTTGATCTTTTCCAGAATTCGCCACTTATCAAAATTGGCATTTGTAATGGTTGTGAATAAAGATTCAAATACAAATTTATCAGCTTTTTCAATTATTATATTCTTTTTCCGCCCAAGATCAGCATATATAGAGACACCTTTTGCGATAAAGATCAACATATCCTGAAGATTTGCAACTTCTCCGGTTTTACCGCAAACTCCGGCAATAGTACAGCCGGTTCCCCTTGAGGTTTCCTGACATTGAAAACAAAACATACTCATGGCAGACTCCTTTTTTTACTTCGACCTCTTATTGTTATTAAAATTCAGGCCGGTATTAAGTTCCTTTAAAAATACACACCACAATCTAAAAAAATGTAATATATTATTTGGTAATATATGTTACCAAATAGTGATTTTTTGGAGAGAAAATGCGCATCTATGAAAAATTATCTTACAATGATCTGTTTCGGGGACTTAAGATTGCGGAAATCCAGCGATTATTGGAAAAAATCAGCTATCACAGGAAAACATATAAAAAAAATGACATTATTGCATATGAAGGCGATTCCATTGTCGGACAATACATTTTACTTCAGGGAAGCGTCCGGGGCGAAATGGTCAGCTATTCCGGTAAAACCATAAAAATCGAAGATGTTGAAGGAAATCATTTACTGGCACCTGCTTTTTTATTTGGTCGTGACAACTATTACCCCGTGGACATTATTGTAAACAGAGAATCCGAGTGTGTGTTTTTTATAAAAAGCTCTTTTATCCGCATACTGCAAATGAATGAAATAGTACTGAAAAATTATCTAAATATGGTTTCCGGACGCGCACAGTTTCTAGCTAATAAAATTAAGTTTTTATCGTTTCAGACGATAAAAGGGAAGATCGCACACTATTTACTAAGTCAGGCAAAAATTAAAAAGAGCAACAAAATCGATTTACCATATTCTCACGCAAAACTAGCGGATTTATTTGGAGTGACGCGACCGGCATTGACACGGGAACTGCGCGAGCTGGACCAGAAAAAAATCATCTGTGCCCGCGGAAAACGCATTTGCATTTTGGACAAAAAGCGCTTAATGTATTTTGTGCAGTAAATATCAGCTTCACCCATTGTGTAAAACACAAATTCAAGTCGCAAATTATCAAAAATACCATAAATAATGTCATCTCGACCCCCGAGGGGTTGGGGAATGATTAACGACATTTAAAAGTCCCTTGTGACGACAATTAAAATTCCCTTTTTCTCCCCCTCCTATTTTAGGAGGGGGCAGGGGGTGGTAACTATTACCTTTTTTCCTTCCCGTATAGAAATATATAATTGAGATCCTGATATCCCCCGAGGCTTCGGGGCTGGCGGACAGGGTGGCGCGAGGGGTAGTTTTGCGCTCCGGCCCGACAGGCGTAGCCCGCCCCGATGGTTCGGGGCGAAGACAGAAGTCCCGACCATTTGGGACGAAGACTGTTCGAAATGACATTAAAAAAGCTATTGACAGCATGCGATTACCATTTCCTAATCTGTTTCACACAACGGGTATCAGCTTCATAATTTTCGCCCAATAAAGACGAAAAGGGAATCCGGGAATAAAGCAATTTTCCAAAGCTCTCACTTTACGTCGTTTTAATGGTGCCATAACTTCTGTTTGTTCTGGTGTGCCTTGATTTGTCATGTGTATTCCTTCCTGCATTTTTTTAGTTTAACTATAACCCCATTTTTGTCCAAGATAATTTAGGCACGCAGAATAACGATTATTTTGATAAATAATAAATCCTTAAAATAAAACCCCCGGTATATTCCACCGGGGATTATGATTAGTTTTAATGTGGAGTTATTTCATTAACACCCGCTTCATAAATCCCCGCCTAGGGAGATGTTTGCGGATCACGGTCCTCTTCTTTTACGCTGCGTTTATATACCACAGTACGATACGGGAAAGGTATTTCTATTCCTTCGTTGTCAAAACGTTCTTTTACTGATTTTAAAGCATCGCATTTTAATACAAAGGCGTTATCAGTACTTTTTGTCCAGACATAAGCCCTCAAATCAACAGAAAAATCCGAAAGAGCAATTACCCGCACAATTACAGCAGGAACATCTTCTTTTTTTTCTTTTGCTTTCCGATTATCGAGAAAAAAAGGATGTTGTTCCACTTCGCCTTGGATGATTTCAATCGCTTTGTCAATATTAGAATCGTAACTGATAGAAAACTCAATATGTTTCAAAATTTTCTTGTCGCCAATATTACTATTGACAATAACTTCTTCACTAATCACACTGTTGGGAATAATAATACGGCGGTTTTCATAATTGCAGATAATGGTATGCCGCAAAGTAATTTCTTCAACGACACCCATTTTGCCGTCTGAAAACTTCAGGGTATCATCAATACGGAAAGGCTTAAACATAAGAATGAACAAACCACTGACTAAATTTGAAAAAGTTTTTTGCAGCGCTAAACCTATAAAGGCTGTAAAAATTCCGACCCCGGCAAAGAGTGCTTTCCCAAATGATTTCAAATAGGGAATTTTATAAAAGATAAAAATAATGGCGATAGTAAAAACGATAAAGGACACGGAGTTTTTTAAAAAGGAGAAATTGGTCGGATCTGCCTTGATTTTCTTGGAATATTTTACTATAAAAATGCCGATTGCCTTACGCAACAGAACAGATAAAATAAATGCCGCGGCCAACGTCGCAACAATCAATACTATATATTTAATATTGCCCCATTCCATGGCAAGCTCCCCTATTTTAAGTATAAACAAAACATACAAGATATATTATCAAAAATAAAGCATAAATTCTTTCTGAAAGGGGCCTCCATTTTGTGATACATATCACATATACGAGATTAGTGATTTACATTTAAGGAAAACCCCCGTATTTTCTGCTGTATTACAGGGGGGTGAAATGTATTTACATCATTTTCAGACTT
>JAUXEL010000122.1 GCA_030620575.1 Fidelibacterota bacterium | reverse complement strand
GCAAACAAGGAATTGGTTAAATACTTTGGTGTATGGATATCAAAGTATGCTTTAAAGCGCGGTCGTGGCAATGGTTTGCTCTGATACGGGTTGTCTTCGAGGTACTCACGGTTTTCAATATCATTGTCATACAATGTACCTACGCCGAAATATCCTGAAGATGAAACACGATACTCAAAGTTTACCCAACCGGTAAACCAGTCGCCCATCACTTTTTTTAATTCCAATTCAAAACCGCGGATATCCTGATAATAGCGGTTATCCAAGCCATAATAATTGACCTGACCTCCAAGTCCGATATATCGGGTCCAACTGGCCTGATCTTTAATGTCTTTGTAGTATGCCGATAAATGCATAGTATATATCTCAAGCAAAGACATATCAAAGCCCAGTTCATAAGCAACGGTACGTTCAAATTTTGCCTCCGGATTACCGAGGCGGTTTAATTTATTGTCCATTTCGCGTTCATAGCGATACATTCTCTGGGTACTGATCTTTTGGATAAAATGCCCGTAGTTAAAGAAGAGTTTTGCGGTTTCCGAAATAGGGTGTGAAATTGCGAGCACCGGAGTGAGATAGAATTGTGGGGCAGCTTTGTGTGTCAGTGAATCCGGCATGTCATCTTCGTTAAAGTTTCCCGTAAAGAAAAACGCATCAAAGGTCGGCGGATTATACCAGGTACAATTTGGATTAAAATACATTGCTTTTAGTCCAAAGGTTGCATACAGGCCTTCATACTCTAATTTATCTTCTGCCCACATCGTCAAACGATAGGGTTTATATTGAAAATCATTCCATTGATTTCCATCCGGCAGCATCAGGTTGACAGCGCCGAAATCAATATGAATATTTTCAAGTGAGAAATTAACACCAGCATTAAATTCATTAAATTCGGTGATCTGGTTTTTATATTTTGCGTCAATAAGGTACGTTGCCGTTATACTGGTATCTCTGCCTTGACTGAATGAACCGCCGTATGACAGTTTACCGTCAATACTGCTTTCATTGTAAGCCCAGAATCCAACCGGTGCTTCATCCATAAAATAACCCGGGACAACTTCATAGTTTCGGGTGGTATCACGTATGTCGTCAGGACCCGTCAGATAACGGCTTTGTGTGCGTGAAATTGATACGTCAAAAAAGCTTTTATCCGATAATTGCTGTATATATTTCGCAGAAATTGCGTTATCATAACGACGGAAATGCGAATAGTAGATATCCGTAAAAATACGCCAGGGAACCGTAAATCCGGAGCGATCCATAGCATTTGCTACACCCCACGCGCTTGAAAAATAGCTGGAAAATCCTGCGTTTGATGCAGATGTCCCATCCAAAGATCCTGTTCTGCCTGTAACGGATAACTTACCTTTATCACCGATATCAGCAGTTAGCTTTAACATTCCGGACTGATTATATAAACCATCTGTTGTCAATGGGATCAAGTACATGTTTGTCTGGCGGAAATACGATGCAAAGAAACGCATATTTCCAAATTTATTCAATCCGGGAACCGGTCCGCCGAATCCAATATCCAGATTGTAATCCGGTTTATAAATCTGACCGTCTTTACGGTGTTCATATTGAAATACCCGTTGTGCACCTGCAACGGTCAGGTCATTATCGTCACCAAAGGCTTCCAGTGATTTCTTAGCGGTACTTTCCCAACCGTTAAAATAGTTACCGCGGAGTTCCTGATAAGCATTTTCATCAATGGGTTCATCATATCGGTAGTTACCGTTTAGATCATTCAGCGGTTCATGCTCATCCCATACACCATTTCCGTTTAAATCCGTGAAAGATTCGCGGGAAGTACCGGTCCAGGCAACATCATCGTTGAGATAGGGATATAACCAATATCCGTCAGGATCGTATATTGAAATACCAAAGTTTTTCGGTGTGGCAGGACTCATACGGAGGGACACGGTTCCTGAATATCGATCCGATTTACCTTCCTTTGTCACCACGCTGACTACACCGGAACGCGCATCATTATAACGCACGCTAAAACCACCGGTCTGCACCGAAATTTCTCCAACAGCACTTAGGGGAACTGTTGTGATCGGCTCATTTGTTCGTGCATCACGCTGTGTAATACCATCCAGTAAAAATGCGGTTTCATCGGTACCGCCACCACGTACGCTCATTCCGGAAACACCGGCTTTCAAGCTTAAAACTTCACTGACCGTAGTTACCGGGAGTGCTTCGATTTCATCAGAGGAAATATTTAATTGACCGCTGGCATTATCTTTTTGGATCAGATCGCGTTTTGCGGAAACAATGACTTCTTCCCCTTTAAAAGCTTCTAATTTCATGTCAAAATCAACCGAGGTCAGGCGATCGATCATAACCCGGATGTCGTTGTTCTGAATTCTGGCATATCCAACATATGTTGCTGCCAATTCATAGGTTCCGGGGGGAATATTTAATATAACAAAATAACCATCAGCATTTGCGGCTGCTCCTAATGTGGTGCCTTGTAATACTACATTGGCACCCGGTAAGGGGTCACCCGTATCAGCGCTGCGTACAAATCCGGAAATTTTACCGGCAGTACCCGCCATAGCAATGCCGACAACAAGCAACATTGCCACTAATAACTTTGCTAGCCTCATATAACAACTCCTTAACATTTACTGATTAGTTTCACCTTGATTATGTGTGTTTTACCCGTAATTATTACATATTCTATCAAATAAATTTATACTAATAATTGGTCTTTGTCAACAAATTAAATTAACTCGCCGTCCAAACTTTGAATCACCTGCTGAGTTGCTTTATCAATATCCTTATTTTTAATAATTCGCTGTTCTTCAAGAACCTTACTTTTCTCAACGTGGACAGAAAGGGAAATTCCGTGTACATCCTTTAAGCAAATGCGGATAATTTGCGCGGCACGCTGCAGTGATTTGCATGAATAATCATCTTCGACACCCAAAATAACTGTTCCGTCCTGAATCTGCAAGATACCCGCACGACACAGGAGTCCGGCAATGGCTGGTTTCTTTGGTTGTACACAATCAACAACTTCCTGCCATTTAGCCTTAATATCCTCAAGTTTTACCGAGGATACCTCTTCGCTTACAGGCTTTTCGATTACTTTATTTTCATTTTTTTTAACTTCTTGCTGTGCAGGAACGGGCACATCGGCGGATGTATTGGCTTTTGGTGTAAGTATGGAACTTTGATAGCTCGGCGCAGCCGGGGATGGCGTGGGTTTTGCTACCGGATTGGATGGTGGTTTAGATGCTATAGACGCCGCAGGTGACTGAAGGCGTGTCCCCGGGGTAGTTCCTTTTTGTTTTACCTGCTGTAATACACGATCAAGATCCACAAAATCCTGCAGATGTGATAATTTAATAAACAGGGATTCCACTAGAATTTTAATATTCCCGGAACGGGATATTTTTGGCAGTTCATCATTAACAATTGATAACATACGGATCAAAGTGCGTTCATCTTGAGATTGTGCTAAAGAATGGTATTCCTTTCGCAGGTTTTCTGTAGTATTGAGAATATCGGGTGATCCGTGAACCTTAACAATATATAGATCCCGTAAAAAGATAGAAAAAGCGGATACAAACTCCACCAGATCATACCCATGCATTAACATATCATCAATATATTGCAGAGCCTGATCTGCTTTCCTGCTAATCATGGCATTATAAACCTCAAAAAAGATATCTTCTTTGATAACGCCCAGAATGTTCAGAATGGACTCATAGTTGATATCATCGTTGGAAAAGGCAATTACCTGTTCTAAAATACTTTCACTGTCGCGGATACTCCCATCTCCTTTTTTTGCGATCAACAATAATGAATCATCATCGATGGCAATGCCTTCCTTCTGAGCAATGTCACGCAATAGATCTATAACCTGCAAAATAGGAATACGTTTAAACTCAAAACGCTGACAACGGCTTAAAATTGTTGGCAGTACTTTTTGCAGTTCAGTAGTCGCAAAAATAAACAGGATATGTTTAGGAGGTTCTTCCAGGGTCTTCAATAAAGCATTAAACGCGTCCTTAGTAATTTGATGAAATTCATCAATAATATAGACTTTATATTTCCCGCGTGTCGGCGGGTATTTTACCTGTTCACGCAAATCCCGGATACTATCAATGCCACGATTGGATGCACCGTCAATTTCAAGCACATCAAGACTGCGGCCTTCGGTAATTTCCCGGCAACTTATACATTCATTACAAGGATTGCCATTTTGCGGATTTTCACAATTGACCACCTTCGCAAGCAAGCGGGCAGTAGTGGTTTTACCGGTACCGCGCGAACCTGAAAAAATATACGCGTGCCCTAAACGATTTTTCTTAATGGCATTTTTTAATGTCACCGTAATATGTTCCTGCCCAATGACATCCTCGAATTGTTGGGGGCGATACTTTAAACTGATAACTTGATGACTCAATTTTTCACTTCCCTGTTAGTAAATGAAAATGACCCCAGGGAACTTGACGCACAGAATAATCACTTACCGCTGCTTCCTTCCGGATCTGACGGGGTTCAGCAAATATGCCGCCGACGAAGGCCTGAGGTCAACTAAAAATACTGAATGAACAATGAGAATACAATAAAATTCGAGGATAATTATGTTTTGTTTATATCTTAAATTTTACCCGTTGTGTGAAACAGATTAGAAAATGGGAATTACATGCTGTCAATAGCTTTTTTGATGTCATTTCGAACTCTCCTTCGCGCCAAAAATTTGGTGCTTCGGAGAGCAAGCTCTTTATTTAACCCACCCTTCGTAGCCCTGAACCCCGCCCTGAACCATCGGGGTCGAGGCGGACTACGCCTGTCAGGCCGGAGCACAAAACCACCCCTCGCGTCACCCTGAACTTGATTCAGGGTCTCAATTTATATTAGCCCATTCATTAATGCAGATACTGATCCCCCGAACGCCGGACAGATCACTCGTCAGGCCGGAGCACAAAACCACCCCTCGCGTCACCCTGAACTTGATTCAGGGTCTCAATTTATATTAG
>JAUXEL010000133.1 GCA_030620575.1 Fidelibacterota bacterium | reverse complement strand
TTGGATAGTCATCCTGAAATACATACCGTAAATATGGCTGATTCCATCGATGTTACCCCGGGCGATGTCCATATCTGGTTATCTCCCAGGATCATGCGTATCAGTGCAGGCCGAATATATAAAAAACTGATTTTATTGTATCCTGAACAGCAGGAGATCTACAGCAAAAGATATAAAGAACTTATCCGTGATATCGATGCATTGGATTCAGAGCTTAAAACCGTTTTTGCATCCCATCAAAACGCGGAATTTTTAACCCTGCACCCTTCCTGGGGATATTTCTCGGATGATTACGGAATTAAACAGATCAGTATCCGTCATGAAAATAAAGCACCGTCTGCACGAAGGCTTGCGGAACTTATTGAGCATGCCAAAAAGAACAATATAAAAATTATTTTTGTTCAAAAGGAATTTTCGTCCGAACAGCTGAATATTCTCTCACGCGAGATCGGCGCAAGTCTTGTTACCTTAGATCCCTTAAACGAATCGTGGCTGGAAAATCTCCGGCAAACGGGTAAAACCTTCCTGGAAACATTCAATGAACAATAAACCCGCAGCTGTTTTTCTTTACCTGATCTTTATAGTCACTGTACTTCTATTCGGCAGCTCCTGGATGTTTAATAAAATAGTCCTTGAAGAAGGCGTCACACCTATCTGGGCAGCAAGCATGCGGCAGGGTATTGCCGCTATTGTTTTTCTGCTTGTTTTTGTGATTAAAAAACAAAAAATATCTATTGAGCGGCGTCATATAAAGCTAATCATCATGCACGGTGTTTTAATGATGGCTCTGGGTCATATTTTTACTTTTATGGGTCAGCAACACATTTCCTCTGGATTATCCAGTATCGTGTTCAGCTTCTTCCCGCTTGCTGTTGTTCTTATTTCATTTATTCTTATGCCAAAAAAAGAACCACTGACAGCAGCCAAAATTATCGGAACACTCATTGGTTTCCTCGGTATTATTATCATTTTTTATAATAAAGATATCCTGCAGGTAAGCAATTCTTCAGCTCTGGGAATAATTCTCATTCTTATTGCAGTATTTATTAATGCCATACCCAATGTAATCATTAAACGCGATGGTGCCGAGCTGGATCCTCTGACCCTGAATACTGGCGGCATGCTGATCGGTGCCCTGTTATTGCTCGTTTTCGCTTTTATTTTTGAAGGCACTCCTGCATTTACTCTGACATCGAAAATACTTTTTTCGGAATTATATCTCGGTATTTTTTGCAGTGCCCTCGGATTTTTTCTGTATTTCTGGCTTTTACGACATATTTCTGTTTCCAGACTCTCCTTGTCGGCCTATTTAACACCCATCGTAGCCGTCATCCTGGGTTACATTTTTTATAATGAAATGTTATCATTTAATCATTATATTGGCATGCTTTTGATATTTACCGGTATTTTTATAACTGAAATTAAACATTATGTTAAACGCAAAAATACAGCATTATGATTCCCCATTAGGCAGATTGCATATTGCAATTCATGAAAACCGACTACTTGCTATTTCATTTTCCCCGCTGAAGGAAGCCCATTTACAGCATTTGTCAGAACGACCGGGAATTGATATATTTTCAGGTATATTGTCACATTTATCCCCGCAACTTAACCTGTATTTTTCGGGAAAAAATCCCTGTTTTGACGTACCCTTAACAGTACATGGGAGTTCTTTCGAACAGGATGTATGGAAAGCGTGTCTGCAAATCCCTTACGGCGAAACCCGCTCTTATCTTAATCTCGCTAAAGCAATTGGGAATCCAAAGGCTGCGAGAGCTGTGGGCGGCGCATTATCGAGAAACCCGATCCCGCTGATCATTCCCTGCCACCGCGTCATTTCTTCAAATGGCGGACTCGGAGGATTTACCGGAGGCTTACAAATAAAGAAAAAATTACTGGATCTTGAAAAAGGAAATACATGAAATCTTCTATTTTATTGTTAATGTTGATATTGATATTGCTGTCATCCTGTGAGCTGTTTCGGGAACCTGAAACTGAATCCTGGATACGTGTCAATCAATTGGGATATCTCCCGGAATCTGTTAAAACGATTGTTTTCTGCACTGTAAGTGACAAGGTTTATCCTGCTGTTTTTCAGCTAATTAATGCCGTTACTCACGAAGTGATTTTGGAGAGTGACGCCATTGACTCAACGGGTGCTTACGGACCTTTTAGCGGCACATACCGTTTTGACCTGCGTAATTTTTCAGGTCAGGGAAAATACTATATTCAGTCGGAAAATATTCAATCTCCAAGCTTTCGTATTGATGAAAACATCTACGACGGAACGGCTGATTTTTTACTGCGCTATATGCGCCAGCAGCGCTGTGGATTTAATCCTTATTTAAATGATTCATGCCATACCGATGACGGTTTCATTGTTTATGAGCCGGGAAAAGAAGGCAAACATATTGATGTTATGGGCGGTTGGCATGATGCCTCCGATTATCTGCAGTACACCGCAACATCCGCAAATGCGGTTTTTCAGCTGCTCCTCGCCTACCGCGAACACCCCGGATCATTTCGGGACGCCTATCGCGCGGACGGTCTGCCCGGTTCGAACGGAATTCCGGATGTTATTGATGAAGCTAAATGGGGTATGGACTGGCTGTGCCGCATGAATCCTGCTCCGCAGCGTTTCTTCAATCAAATTGCCGATGACCGCGATCATGCCGGTTTCCGCCTTCCCACAGAGGATACCATTATGTATCATGAAACGCTGAAAGGCCGCCCGGTCTATTTCTGCAGCGGCGAAATACAGGGTTTAAAGCAGAATAAAAACCGTACAACAGGTACGGCATCCACGGCAGGTAAATTTTCATCCGCGTTTGCCATGGGAACGCAGGTGCTACACGATTTTTATCCGCGGTATGCCGAATCTCTGGAATTGCGATCGCAGCTTGCTTATGCTTTCGGGAAACAGCATCCCGGTGCCTGTCAGACCGCTCCCTGCGGAGCCCCGTATTTTTATGAAGAAGACAATTGGGCGGACGATATGGAACTTGCCGCCGCGGAGCTATATCGTTTAAACGAAAAAAAATATTTTAAAAATGAAGTCCTGAAATTTGCCGAAATGGAACCCGTAACTCCCTGGATGGGAGCAGATACGGCCCGTCACTACCAGTGGTATCCTTTCTTTAACGCGGGCCATTATGAGGCAGCGTCTGCAGCGAATTTTGGAGAAAAAGACCGCCTGACCGCCCTCTACCGTGAAGGTCTGGAACGCATCTATCAACGCGGAAAAGACAATGCTTTTCGTATGGGCATTCCCTTTATCTGGTGCTCCAATAATTTTGTTACGGCAACATTATCCCAATCGTCACTCTATCATAAACTCAGCAATGATTCCCGCTACGAAGAAATGGAAGCGGCTCTGCGCGACTGGCTTTTCGGTTGCAATCCCTGGGGGACCAGCATGATCGTCGGTCTGCCTCCCCATGGAGATACACCGGTTGACCCCCACTCTGCCCTCACGCATCATTACGATATGAAAATCGATGGTGGTCTGATCGACGGACCGGTATACGGATCGATCTTTAACAATTTAAAAGGGATTCGCCTGTTTGATGAAGATGAATACGCGCAATTCCAGTCCGACTTAGCCGTTTACCACGATGATGTTGGTGATTATTCGACCAATGAACCAACCATGGACGGCACCGCCTGCCTGATATATTATCTCGCTTCATTAGAATCCGGAAACAAAAAATCCTTTCAATATGTTGACAGCTACGGTGCCATTGTCCGCGGCAACCGGCAGGAAAAGAATATCGCGCTGGTTTTTACCGGTCATGATGTTGGGGACGGCGGTATGACCATCGCCGATACTTTAAAGGCGTATAATTTAAAGGCATCCTTTTTCTTTACGGGTGATTTTTACCGGAATAATGCCTTTAAACCGGTCATTAAACGACTTGTGGCAGACGGGCATTACCTTGGCGCGCACTCGGACAGGCATTTATTGTACAATAAATGGGATAATCAACGTACGCTGAATGTAACGGAAGCAAAATTCAAGCAGGATTTACGGGACAATTATGCTGAAATGGCGAAATACGGTATTAAAAAGGAAGATGCTTATTACTTTATGCCGCCCTATGAATGGTATGATGAACATATCACCCTCTGGACCTATCAGGAGGAGCTGGCATTGATCAATTTCAGCAGCGGCACTTTGTCGCATACCGATTATACGACACCCGATATGGGAAAACGCTACCACGAAAATAACGAGATATATCAATCTATTATGCTTTATGAAGCGAGAAGCACACTCAATGGATTTATTTTGCTTATTCATATCGGTGCGGATCCCTCACGACCCGAAAAATTTTACAATAAACTGGATGAACTGCTTACAGAGTTGGGTGGAAAAGGTTACGATTTCGTTCGAATTGATGAGATGTTAGATAAATCTTACCGAAAACGCTAAAACGTTTAAGTATGCTTGTCCTCCGAAATCTTGATGTAGGAGGAAATTTGTTCGCCATTATTATCATTATTATTATGGCGAATATGCGGATTCGGATAATCCGTGGTATTGGGGCGATTTGTGGTATTGGGGCGATTTGTGGTATTGGGGTGGACCGTGGTATCGGGGTGGACACATAGGTCCACCCCTACATCGGATTCACAATAATAATTGTCGGGGCGGATT
>JAUXEL010000058.1 GCA_030620575.1 Fidelibacterota bacterium | reverse complement strand
GAATATCAGGGATTATGTACGCTATACCAACGATTTTACCGCCGCATGGAACGGCTACCTTACGGGAACTATCAAAGATTTTGCCGCACAACTCTCTCCGGATGACGATGGCGGTTTAATGGACCTGATGGTTTATGACAAATACCCTTTAGATGTTTATTATAAGTTTCATTTAAATTACGGTCAAAAATTGAGTTTTGGACTGGCGTATACGCAATCGCTAAGTGAGCAAATACCGACCCTCGGAAATACCGCGATCCCGAAAATAAAAGGCTATGCCACTATCAATGATATTTCTTTCGGGAAACTGGGCAGGATCAACAAACTGATCATCGGTGATTTTATTGCCTCCTTCGGTCAGGGCGTTGTAATGGAAACGGTGGATTATTTTACACCCCGGAAATCTGGTTACGGCTGGCGAAAACGCATGATCGGTATCAGCGGGGATGCGTCACGGACACGGGCCTATTCACAAACCGGTATTACCGGCGAATATCAGTTTAAATCATTGTTTATTACCCCTTTCTTTGCCTATAATACACGGGATGCCGTACTGAATCCGGACAGCTCATTTTCCACCTTTATTCGCATGGAACCCCGGGTTGAAAATGGTCTTGGCGACAATGTTTCCCTGGGCTTGATCGATAATGTCCATGAAATGATATACGGAAGCAATATCCGTTTTAAACCCATTCCCCAAGCACATATCGGTTTTACTTTTTATGAAAGCCTCTACGATCGCAAGCTTGATTTTCAACCGGAAGTTATCATTGCCCGTATGGACAAATACATGAATCAGATCGGAAATTCCGCGGATGCCGAAATAGCGGCAACCTACGAATCCTACGCGGAATCTGCGATGTGGGCAAAAGCCAAAGCCTATCGCCGCGTTATGGGAACCGATTTCTCGGTCTCACTCAAGAACGTGGTCTTTCAGGGTGAGCTGGGTATTCTTGATAAAGATGGACAGGTCTTTAATTTTAGCGAGGATGCTATTGCCTGGACTGTGAATATGTACTGGCAATTTGAAAATTTCAATTTTTTAGCATTGTACCGCCATTATGATCTGGCATTTGACAATCCTTACCAGCGTTCATTTTCAAATTACGCGCGCTATAAAACCACAATATACGAAGACATTTATTACCTCTTGGACGATGCGTACGGCTTTTTATATTCCGGCGCTTCCCAACCCCAAGCTGAAAAAGGATTTTATTATTCCACACGCTACCAGCTATCCAGTGCTGTTATCCTGAATGTGGAACATGATATCTGGGAACGGGTTGCCGACCGCGCAAAATACAACCGTCTCGTCGCCCGGGTAGAATACCGGCCGGTATTTAACTATCGCATTCGTCTGCGCCAAAAATGGCAGGGACGGTATATGGATAATTTCTTTACCTCCAATGTCTATACATCTTATGAAACCATTTTAAGCAATGAATTTCGTTTGTCCCGTTTCAATAAATTGCATTTTGACCTTATTTACGGATACACCGAATTTTCACCCCGCGCCCGATTAGTTTACAGTGTGAGCGGCGGCACATCCATGGTTGGAAATGCCGGTTCTCCTTCACGGGCAATTCGTATGGGCTTTACCCATAATTTTAACAGGCGGTTTAAGATCATTGCTTCCGGAATGCTATACAATGGATTTATCTGGAATTTCGAGGATACGGATTTTCGGATAACCGATTCACCCGTGGATGCTTTCCGCGGATGGATCACGCTGTACAGCCGTATTACAGATAATTTATCCCTGCGCTTTAAATACACGGTTGATACCCGCATGGATCAAAATAATATTGTAGAATCCTATATCGAGCTGGATGACGGAACTCTGCTCCGGCTGAATGACACCTATTATCGTTTGGAAACAAATGATTTCAGGCTTCAAATAGATTATCGCTTTTAATTTTTTATAAAAGGAATGTGTATGACTCGCAAACACCTTATAACATTATTACTTATTATGATCCTGACAGCAGGAAGTCTGTTCGGGCAGGTATATTTCCATTATATGGGTTTGGATAACACGCCGAAGCATTCGGGACGCAGTCTCGCTTTGGGCGGTAATGCTCTCGCACTGGAACAAAATCCTGTTGCAGGACTGCATAATCCGGCATCTCTGTTCGGGAGGAATAACGCGCTTGTGCTGTATACAAATTTGAATATTGCTGCATTTATCGAACGCCGCGGGTTTCCGGTACAGGATAGTTTTGGCGATTATCTCGCTCAAAATGATTATGTTTCAAACCGTTTCCAGAAATTAGAAGGTGATCTGGCATTGTATTATTCCGAGGAAGGATTTTCAGCATCCGCAGGATGGTACACCATGGAAAATTTCGCCTATGATTATCAGGAAGAGATCCGCAGTGATCTTGGCAGTGGAGCATATATTCGTGATCCTCTTGCCGGATACCATAAAATTCATTTTAACGGATTGGCGCACGGACTCAACCTTGCCCTCGCGCATGATATTGGTGAGCGCTTCGCGGTAGGATATTCCTACACCCAATTATTCGGCACAGGATTTGAAGAAGGATACGGAGTCATTCCCATTTTAAATGACAGTAAATTATCTTCCAGTGACACCACATACTTTCCGGCATCCCTGACAAACGGCAGGGGTTCCAATGTGAATCTTGGTCTTACTGCAAAAATCACCGATCGCCTGCAAGCAGGTTTGCACGCGGAACTTGTCGGTATTTATTCTATGGACGGAACCCATATTCTTGCCGGTATGGATTCCTCTCTGATGCTGCCCGCTTATACCGTTGATGCTGATTCTACCTATAATGTCACTATTGACCGTCCCAATATTTATTCATTGTCTATTCGATATATCCCTGAAAATGAATTAAAAACCACGCTGTACGCACAGTTTGATTTAACGGACTGGCGTTCCTATGCCGTGGGCTATTTTGACGCGGCCGATTCCCTGGTCTCCTTGTTTCACCCGGAGTATACACCCGCATGGACTATCCGGGCGGGTCTTGAGCATGTCTTTTTTACCGGCGTGCCCTTCCGCTTTGGCTTTGTATATGAAAACAACCCGATGAGCAATGAGATGAACCGCAGTACGATCCATGTCGGCAGCGGCTGGATCTCTGATAATTTGTGCGTGGATATCGGTTTGGCGATTTATGAAAATATGTACCATTATGATGACCTCTTCCCCGTTGAAGATGAAATGCGGGAAAGCTTAGATAAGGTAAAGGAAAACGGAATACGCGCTAACCTCTCGGTATCTTATGTATTTTAAGAGCGTGAGCCGTGAAGCGTAAACTGTGAGCCGTGCCCGCCCGGCGTAGCCTTCTTGACCACCGAAAGTTTACTGAAGGTGGTGGCGAAGCCGGGAGACGTAAGTAAATAAATTTCTTTCAAAAAAATGCTAAACTGATCATGAGAAAAAAAAAGATATTTATCAGCAGTGTACAAAGTGAGTTCGATCATGAAAGAGCGGCCCTATTGGAGTACATTCAATCTGATCCGATGCTGGGAATATTTTTTGAGGTCTTTATTTTTGAAAAATTACCGGCAATAGATATGTCGACTCAAAATGCCTATTTGAAAGAAGTTGAAGCATGTGATATTTATCTCGGAATCCTGGGAAAAGAATACGGATACGAGGATAGCGATGGAATATCTCCTACCGAAAGAGAATTTGATCATGCAACTAAACTTCATAAAACCAGGTTTATTTATCTGACTTCTCATTCTTCGAAGCAGCGTCACATGAAAGAACAAAGCTTTATTCAAAAAGCTCAAACCGTTTTGATAAGGAAGCAGTTTAGTTTATTTCATGATTTAAGATCTGCCGTATATGCTTCCCTGGTAAAATATTTATTGGAAAAAGAGATCATTCGCTCAGGACCTTTTGATGCAAGCTTTCAGGATAAAGTAGCGATCAATCAAATTGATAAAGATAAGATCAAGTGGTTTATTCGTCTTGCCCGGTCTAAAAGGGGTTTCCCCTTAAGTGAAGGAACCGATATTTCAACCGTTCTGACTCACCTAAATCTAATGGAAGATGGTCGCATTCGGAATGCCGCTTTATTGCTTTTTGCTAAAGATCCTCAGAAGTTTTTTATTAATTCGGAAGTTCGTTGTGCAAGATTTTACGGTAATATTGTTGAAAAACCAATTCCGTCATACAAAGTATTTAAAGGAAATGTCTTTGAATTGGTAGATCAATCTGTCGATTTTGTGCTTTCAAAATTAGATTATCAGGTTGAAACCAGAGCCGAAGAGGTCAGTATCCCGGGTTCCTACGAGATTCCGCGGGAAATAATCACCGAAGCTATTGTAAACGCTATCGCTCATCGGGATTATACCAACAACGCAAGTGTACAGATCATGATATTCAGGAACAGGATTGAGATTCTAAATCCGGGAACATTGCCTATGGGTTGGACTACTGAGAAATTGAAAGAAATCCACCCTTCCATTCCCGCCAATCCTCTACTCGCTGAACCTATGTATCTTGCCGGATATATTGAAAGAATGGGAACCGGTACTTCCGATATGATTCGCTCTGCAAAAGATGTTGGATTAGAAGAGCCTGAATTTGTTCAGGATGATGCATTTAAGGTCATTATTTACAGGCCATCAACAAGCACCGCGGAAGTTACCGCGGAAGTTAGTGGGGAAGTTAGTGGGGAAGTCAGTGGGGAAGTTAAAAAGATCATTAAAATTATGAGTTCTGAAATGAAAAGGTCTGAAATACAAAATCTTTTGGGTCTTAAACATGATGATTACTTTCGAATTAACTATATTTTACCCGCTTTGGAGTTAAAAATTATAGAAATGACCATCCCCGACAAACCCAAGAACCCTAATCAAAAATACAGACTAACGGGGTTAGGAAAAAAACTACAAAATCAGGTTAAGAAAAAAGGTAACCTATGTTTGATACATTAAAAAAGACCCTCGTATTAAGCCTGCTGCTATGCATTGTGTTCGCCGAGAAATTCCCGGCATCGGAATACCAACGTATCACGATCCTATTTACCAATGACGTACATGGCGGTATTGCGCGGACAGAAGCGACCTTTATGAATCCGCAGTTCCCGCCGAAGATTGGGAACGGACCTGCCCTGGCATATTATGTCAACGAACTCCGGGAACAGGCTGAAGCCGAACAATTCGGTGTTCTGCTGATCGATGAAGGCGATTTCTTTTCCGGGACCCCGGTCGGTTCAAAAACTGCCGGTAAAGCGGTTATTGAATTTATGAACAGTGTTTCCTATGATATCCTGACAGTGGGAAATCACGAATTTGACAAGGGTCTTGTTGAACTTAAACAGCGGGCAGAGGAGGCAAACTTTCCTTTTCTCGGTGCTAATATTGTGAATGAAAACGGGGACGTAGTTTCTTTTCTGAAACCCTATATTATAAAAGAAATATTCGGTATCAAGATCGGTATTTTGGGTATTACCACGGCAACCACTCCTTCAATGAGTTTTCCGGAGCATGTAAAAGGACTTACTTTCCTGCCGGAAATTGCCACCGCAAAGAAATGGATCCCGATAATGAAGGAAGAAGGAACGGATATAATAATTTTATCCACGCATACCTGGACACCCTATGAACGCGATAAGGAAGCCGTAAAGTTGCATGAAGCCCTGAAACGCGGTGAATTTCCCGATGATAACAAGATCGGCGCGCCCGGTATGGAAGTAGCTGTATCGGTGCCGGGTATTGACCTTATGTTCACCGGACATGTTCACAAAGGTTTTCCAAAACCTTATGAAGATCCGATCAATCATACCCTTGTTTTTCAAAATTACGGTAACGGCACCAATGTCGGCCAGGTAAATATTTATATTCATAAAAACACAAAAACGCTGGCTGGATACGATTTCGCAGTAGATCAAAGCGCGATCATTACCTTAATGGAGCATGAATTCTGGATTGACACGGCAATCGACAGCATGATAGAGGCCCGGGTGGCTGTTGCTGAAGAAGGATTCGATGAGGTAATGGCAATTTTACCCTCTCCTCTGCGCCGTTCCAACGAAGGACAGTCTGCTTTAGGCAATCTGCTCTGCGATGCGATGGTATGGAAATCCGGCGCGGATGTGGCATTCTCGAATTATGGCGGATTACGGTCTGACCTTGAAGCCGGTCCGCTTACTTATGAAAATTTGTTTCGTTTTCTTCCTTTTGGAAACCATATTACCATCTTTGCCATGAGTGGTGAAAAACTTCACGCGCTGATAGAAGACCGGGTATCCGGGAATTCCCGCGGCATGCTGGCTTCCGGACTGGAAGTCGTTATTGACAAACGTAAGGCAGACCGCAAGCGCGTAAATATTCTTACTATACAGGGTGAAATTTTCGACCCGGAAAAAACGTATAAAATTGCTGTCTCTGATTACCTTGCGGAAGGTAATTCCGGTTATGACCGTTTGACTACACTCGGAGAAAAATACCGGAACAATACCGGGATCATGATGCGCGAGGCACTGCGTGATTATATTGTTGAATTTGGAGCATCTGTATCTATCGATTCACGCTGGAAAATTATTAAATAAAGACCTCACACGGAAGAAGCCGGGAAGATAGGAAGCTAAGAGGCTGAGAGGCTTTCAGCCGGGAAGCTGAAAATGATATCACTTTTTTTCTTTACTTATTTCTTTTTACTTTGATCTTTTTTCTTTTCAATCCCTTCCGGTAAAATGGAGGGGATTTTTATAAGATTAAAGATAAAAGGAAAAAGATAAAAGTAGTGAAGAGTATGCGGTAAAAGAGCTCACACGACTTGCCTGGCCCCGATTAATCTGGGGAAGACGGACTGATCGAAAAATAACTCACAGAATCCATCCTCCTCGCGTCATCCCGGACGAGCGCAGCGAAGATCCGGGATCTCAATTTTCTTCTCTTAATATACGATTGTGGTGAAATTTCTGTTCTCCCGGAACGGTTTGAAACCGTTCCCTACTTTTCAACCTTTTCAACATATTTCGAATTAACATTTATCATTGTCTTTTGGGAGAAATTACCATAAATTCATCCAGCAAAAAACGATGGAATATATTATGAAGAAAGACCGGGTATTAATTCTTGAAAGTAAAAGTATGGGTGAAAATTTCATTCCCAAAAAATATATCATTCAGGGAAAAGATGAATATTATTTCAGGAATATTCAAAATCCAAAATCCTCTGACAGCTGGAGAAATTTACAGGCTCATGAGGTCGAATCTCTTGTAAAAAACGGAAACACTGCCGAAGACTGGGACCTTCTGTATGTAAGTGAAGCCTTTGAACCCTCGTTGATCAAAAATTGCGAATTCTTCGGGATAGTCCGGATAGGAAATTTGCAAAATGTCACCCTGAAACATCATGATCTTGCAGTCCCCGCAGGAATTACTAACAGCAGGATTATCGCATGCGATATTGGTGATAATGTAGCAATACATAATGTAAATTATCTGGCATATTTTATTATAGGCAATTCATGTATACTGATTAATATTGACGAAATGAACACTACCAACCGTGCAAAATTTGGTAACGGAATCATCAAAGACGGCGAAAAAGAAGCTGTACGGATATGGATGGACATCATGAATGAGACGGGCTCAAGAGGTGTTTTGCCTTTTGATGGAATGATCACAGCTGACGCCTATCTCTGGGGAAAATACAGGCAGGATGCCAGGCTGATGGCGCGGCTGAAAGAAATTACGCAAGGTCAGTTCGACTCAACCCGGGGATATTACGGAACCGTGGGTGAGCAGACAGTGATAAAAAATTCCAGGGTGCTGAAAGATGTAAAAATTGGCTCGATGTGTTATATCAAAGGGGCCAATAAGCTGAAAAACCTGACCATTCATTCGTCTATGGAAGAACCTACCCAAATCGGCGAAGGCGTTGAACTTGTAAATGGAATTATCGGATACCGCTGCCGGATATTTTACGGATGCAAAGCGGTGCGGTTTATAATGGGAAATAACTCCAATCTTAAATATGGCGGCAGATTGATCAATTCTTTCTTGGGCGCAAATTCGACTATCTCGTGCTGTGAAGTGCTTAATAATTTAATCTTTCCCTCTCACGAACAACATCATAACAATTCATTTCTCATTGCGGCCGTAATAAAAGGTCAGTCAAATATCGCCGCCGGAGCAACAATAGGGTCAAATCATAATTCCAGAGCAAATGACAACGAGATTGAAGCCGGAAGGGGCTTCTGGCCCGGATTGTGCACGAGTATTAAGCATACAAGCAAATTCGCGTCTTTTACTTTGATCGCGAAGGGTGCTTATCCGGCCGAAATGAATATCGTCTTGCCTTTTGCACTGGTCAATAATAATACCAGTTTGAATACCCTGGAGATCATGCCGGCATATTGGTGGATGTATAATATGTATGCCCTAACCCGGAATGAATGGAAATACCATAAACGGGACAATCGAATTACAAAAACACAAAACATTGAATATGACACCCTGGCTCCCGATACCGTTGAGGAAATTATTAACGGACTGGAATTTCTGGAGGATCATCTCGGACTTAATGCAAATAACAGACATGGTGTTCTTTTCGCAAAAGAGAAACAGAAAAATAATTATCCGGCTTTACTTACCATCTCAAATCCCCTGATAGAAAATTCCAGACGTAAGATCACCCTGTTGAAACCTTTTCAGGGCTATACGGCATATTTGGAAATGCTGCTTTTTTATAGCGTAAAACATCTGTTTGATCACCTAAAACAAGACAATCCGGTTGAACCTGTTTTTGAATTCTTTAATGATGATAATGAGCGAATAAGCGATTGGGTAAATCTTGGTGGCCAATTGATAACCCGGATTCAATTAAACGAATTATTTTCAGACATAAAGGACAATAAACTGAATAGTTGGAATGACATTCACAGTAAATACGATACCTGGTTTGCATTGTATCCGGAACAAAAATTTCAGCATGGTTTAGGCGTGTTGAAAGACGTACTGAAAATCAAAATTCAGTCAAATAAAGATCTGGAAATGCTATTAAATAAATACCTAAAAATCCACGGATCAGTTACCGCTAAAGTTTTTGAAAGCAGGAAAAAAGACTATGATAATCCCTTTAAAAAACTAAGCTTTGAAAATCCCGAAGAAATGCAGGCTGTTCTTGGCAAAATAGAAGACAATAGTTTTATCGCTTCCAAGCGAGCTGAAAATGAGATGCTGTCCAAAGAGATTGAAATGCTTATAAAGAAAAGGTTTAGGGTTTAGAGTTTAGGGTTTAGGGCTTGGGGCGCAGGAAAAGTAGGGAACCCTGAAGCTTCGGGGCGACCGTTCCGTACTTATTTGAACGATATAATTATATCGAAATCGATGAATATATAATCATGCCGGATCATGTGCATGGAATAATTAAAATTTGCGAAAATAATGCGATTGTAGGGAACAGGCCCCGATTACCAAGACCAAAACAAGTATTATTTTACTAAAATCGGATTTACAGAACGATAATTAGGTATGTAAGGTTTACCGGAGTTTATCATAGCACAAATTATCTTTAGAAGTTTATTTCCGATATTGTTCATGATAACAAAATAACATTTTCCTTCACTATCTTTACGTGCATAATATGCTCTAAAATATTCATCATATTGACAAGCAT
>JAUXEL010000191.1 GCA_030620575.1 Fidelibacterota bacterium | reverse complement strand
TGGTTCATCTTTTCTTCCGTTTTGGTGAAAGCGCGTATTGGCAGTCCTTTTCATCCTGGGCATTGTGGGATAAGGCTTTGTTTTTTTCTACCCGCAATGCAAATATTTTATTTATTATGGGTTATCTTATTAAAAGTGGTCCGGCAGTTTCTTTATCTTCAATTATCGCATTTTTAGAGCGGATCGGTCCCGCAAAACTGGTTCAGCCGATCACTCTTGCTATACGCTACACCTCCCTGATACGTGATGAATTTCAATCCCTGCAGCAGGTGCATCGCATAATGGGTATTCGCCGGCCAAAACGTTTAATTGCATATTTCGGATATTATACATCATTAGTTCTGCCGACAATTATTTCTTCTTTGGAACGGGCGGAACATTTGTCCATTGCAATGACCAGCCGCGGATATAATCAAGAAACATTATGAAACGATATATTCTACACGTCGAATATGACGGCACACAATATGCAGGATACCAGCTTCAACCCGATGTTATAACTATTCAGGGAGAGCTGGAAAATGCTTTAGCGACTATTTATCAAACTCCTGTTCGAATTCATGCCAGCGGAAGAACGGATGCGGGGGTTCATGCCCATTATCAAATTATTCATTTTGACCCACCCCGTGAACTTAAAAATTTAAATCTGAAAGCAGCGCTTAACACATTACTCGCCGGCGATATTCGTGTCATAAACACAGCCATACAGGATGAAACATTTCATGCGCGTTATTCCGCCCGGGAACGCCGATACAGATATATTGTTTCAACCCGGGAGACAGCTCTTGACCGTTTCCGGGTATGGCGACTTTTTAATCCTCTTGATCTTCAGGCCATGCAAACATGCGCTTCTATTCTTCTTGGTGAACATGATTTCACATCATTTTGCTCAGCTCAGGCAGAGGTAAACCATAAACGATGTACCATATTACGTTCAGTTTGGGAAGAGGATGAGAGCCAACTGATCTATTATATCAATGCTAATCGATTTCTCCATTCTATGGTTCGTTCTCTGGTCGGGACTATGATAGAGGTCGGGAAGGGCCGTATAACGCCTGATGAATTTGCTTCCATATTAGAACTTCGTGACCGTTCAGCCAGTGCTGTCACAGCGCCCCCACAAGGCTTGTCACTTATCTATGTCCGTTATGAACATCCAATTCCCTGGATGAAGGAGATATTATGAAAAAAGGAATGTTCAGTGTTATTGCGCTAATTATTAGTTTGGTTTTACTGATTTTATCCTTTCAGCTTTATCTGGATACCCGGAGACAGCTGCTTATGCAGGAAATTCAGCAAATCGATACAAGCCGGACTACCCAGCGTATTATTAAAAATAATGACATTACGCAAATCCGGGAAACAGCAATAACTCAAACTATTTCATCAAGTTCACCTGCAATTGTGGGTATTCATGTTACCCGTATTAAGCAGTATACAAACAATCCATTTTTTAATGACCCTTTCTTCAGCCGTTTCTTTCCAAATAATATTTATAAAAAACGTATCCAAAGCCTGGGAAGCGGAGTAGTGATTTCAGAAAACGGTTATATAGTAACCAACGCCCATGTTCTTGGTGAGAATGCTGTCGAAGTCTTTGTGACTCTCATGGGCGGCATCCGATATCCTGCAGATGTGGTGGGTATTGATCCTCTTACTGATATTGCATTACTAAAAATCGATATCAATAATTTACCTTTTATGGAAATGGGAAACAGCGATGATATTATTATCGGTGAATGGGTAATAGCTCTCGGGAATCCCTTCGGTTTATTCAATGTCAGTAATAAACCCATTGTCACTGCAGGAATTATCAGCAGTATTGATATGAATTTTGGTGAAACGGAAAGCGGACATGTTTATCAAAATATGATTCAAACGGATGCAAGCATTAACAGCGGGAATAGCGGCGGTGCTTTGGTCAATATGCAAGGCGAATTAATAGGTATTAATACCTTTATTTTTTCCGGAGATAATACAGGTAATCACGGATCCATCGGCATTGGTTTTGCAATTCCTATAAATCGTGTAAATTATATTATCGAGGATTTGAAGACTTTCGGTACGATTGACAGGAATTGGGATCTGGGCATTTCCGGACAACCATTAACAAGTTCTATTATTGATTATTATCAACTGGATACTGATCACGGAATCATTGTTATTGATATTCAAAAAGGCAAAGCGGGTGATAAAGCGGATTTACATGTTGGAGATATCATCCTTTCGATTAATAACCAAACGGTAAACCGAAATCAAGATGTTATTGAAATTATCAATACTGCTTATTTGAAAATTGGTGATTCAATCACTGCACTGATCAACCGTGAAGGCAGGGAATTTTCGGTCGAGATCCCGTTGGAAAAATAAATTATATATAATATCCCGGTTTAATTGTAATTCTGTGACCTTATGTTGATAAAAAATGATAAACAATGGGGTTTTAGGGTTTAGAGTTTAGAGTTTAGGAAAATACCATTCTTTATTTTCCTATCTTCCTATCTTTTTATCTTTCTGTTTCCTGCTTCCGTCTTCGCTCAGCTAATGCTGGCTTCAGTCTTCACCCCGACCATTCGGGGTTACGCCCGACAAGACGCAGGACAAGTACTGTCTACTGTCTACTGGTTATTGGCAAAATGAAAGTGCAACACCAAAGAGGTGGTTGCATGAAGCCCAAAAGTTGTATAAATTACCAAAACATCATTAATCAATTTAAAGAG
>JAUXEL010000194.1 GCA_030620575.1 Fidelibacterota bacterium | reverse complement strand
CTCTTGCAGGTACCTATATGGCAGAGCTTTATTTGGATTCCACTGATGTGGATGCACATACCGGACTTGGATACATAGGATTATTTGCCATAATCCAGGATATCGGCGAACAAGGTAAAACGATCGCCGCACTCGCTGATAGCGGCCGTATTGACAGTCTGTTCCAAAATTATGATTGGAATAACTTGGATTACACGGATGAACTATATGCTGCACAAAAACACCTTTTTCGCCAGGTTGATGAATTTTGGACGAAAGATACAATGATTATTTTCACGATCCTGATTAAAGATCCATGTAATTCATCACCGGGGCATACTGTTGTTGAAGGTGACTTAGTATATCCTATTTATGTCATCCCACAGGTTACCGAAGGGGTTTTGATCACTACTTTCATTGTTGAAGAAGCTGTTTATGCGATCAAATATGGTGTAGAATATGTATACACTCAGATTGATTCCATGATCGATATTACTCTCAATCCAAATCTGCTTGATCTTTCTGATATTGAAGAGCCCTTGGACTTGATCTATGCACTGGAAACATCTAATCCTAATTTTGGAGCATTTACCCCGGAAGGAAAAGTGATGTTCGCAGCTTTAGGTGATAGTATTGCAGTAGGAATGCAAGGTTTGAGTGATCTTGCGGATACCGTTATTGCAACCATGGACTATGCTGAATTACTTATGTATGAATTTGGTATGAGCGAAGGTGATTACGATACCATGATGATGGATTTGCATATGGGAAAAGATATGATTGCCATAATGGCTGCAGATTTTGCTATTCCTGATGCATATACCATAATAGATTCCGAAAATGTCAATCTTTCCGCATGGTTTGATGATGTTCCGGATAATATGCTGGAAGTGATGAAAAATTTCTTTGAAGGTAGCGATTCATCTCTGGCCGGATTCTTCCCTGATCGCATGATTGAAGATAATACCAATCCTGAGATCCTTCCTGTAGAATTTGCTTTAAACAGCAATTATCCGAACCCTTTCAATCCGATAACGACTATCGCGTTTGATCTACCCGGCAACGAACTGGTTTCTATGACGGTATTTAATATTGCCGGTCGTCGTGTTGCCACCCTGATTGACAAACAGTCTATGCAGGCCGGTTCCTATACATTGACATGGAATGCCGCAAATTATGCTTCCGGTGTTTATATTCTCCGTATGCATTACGGCACTGATGTCGCATACCAAAAGATGACTTTATTGAAATAGTATAACATTTGTTATAATAGATCAGCCGCCGTTATCGGCGGCTGATTTTTATGTGCTCATATGCGTAAATTATATTTTCTTTTTGCCATATTTATTGTATCTGCGGTGATCTATGCATCACCCAATACGATGAATATTATAAAAAACGGTCTGTCCCTTTCATTTCCGGATTCATCCGGTATGAAATATAGCTATTTTCATTATGATGTCTTTCACCATGAACTCCTGCGGGAATCCCGGAATGATACACTTATTTCGCGTTATACCCTGCGCTCACAGCGCATTCAAACAAATTACGCGGCAAGAGACTATTCTGTTTTTGCTGAATGGACACGTAGCGTATATACCATAGCTGACGCATTTCAAAACAGCTACATCAATATGCAGCCACGACCGGTATCGCATGCATTTAAACTTAAACTCCAGACACACAAAAAAGGATGGTTGATACAACCGGAAATTCGCTACGCGTTTTCCGGGTTTTCGGATACTCTTTTTATCCGGGAATTTCCAAGCAGTGAGACGTATGCATTAAATAACTATTTCTTTGATTTGCTACCCGCTACATTGGGAGATACACTTCCCTATCAATATAATGTCAACAAATTTCAAGGTGCATGCCTGTCGAGTAAAACTTTCGATGGCAAAAAACTATATTTTTATTTACAGTATTCCCGGACATGGAATCATGTATCTGAATCCCATGTTAATACCGGTGAATTTGATGCCTTGAATGGTCCGCGAGAAAGTTTATTAACTCTCATAAATTCTTCCTGGTATATTCAATCCGGATTGCAATTAAACGAAATCTCTCTCTTCCGGATAGGATATCAATACCATCGCTTTCCATTGAGTTGGAATCATACGGTTTTTCCGGATGATCCCGATACTATAGAGATCGTAAATTTAGCAGAAGGAATTACGCACTACCACGCGGTACAGTTTGGGTATCAATTATTATCTGCTCCCTTTCACCTGCAATTGCATACCGCTGCCGGAATTGTGCAAGGAAATATATCCGTAAGTACTCCGGTACTGGGATATGTTTTTCGTATCCTGCCAATATCACATCAGGGGGAAATCATTGCAGGAATGCGGTATTTGTTAGGACATCTGTACTTGGATTATCCAATACAATCCGGAAAATGGATGTTTACGCCCCGTCTCGATCTACTGGCAGCACGCAGTTGGTCTGACATTACTATTGACGCACAGTTGGAATTCGGATTAGCGGATATTCAAGAGGAGCAAGAATACATCCATGCTGCGTATATTGCTTCGTTGGGACTAAGAACCGATATTCCTCTTTCCAGAAGTTTGTATTTTACCCTGAACATGGATCAGCTTATTCCGCTGATTAAAACAATCTACCCTGAACCGCCGGAACCGACGCCGACTGACACAAAATTCTACGGCGGCTT